>JBBSBD010000319.1:0-6642 GCA_038251675.1 Chitinophagales bacterium
CGCCCTTATGGCATGACCATAAATATGGGTGGCGATGATAAAACAGTGGTGGCGATTGTGTATAAAAGAGCGGAATAACTGAACCCTGTAAAACGACAAAAGCCTCCCGAAAGGAGGCTTTTTGAGGTTTCGAGCGGAACCACACATTTTGAGGTTTTTCAAGGTTTCTGGCTGCCATTGGTTAACAATTGGTTTTTGTCATATTACGCACATAGACAATTATTCAAGTTCTTTAATAATTTCAGCTACCTTCTTTAGGGTATTGTATTTCACATTTTCTTGCTTGTCAGCTGGTAGTTTCATATCGGTTATTTTGGCTTGTACATCCTTCAATTCATTAATAATTCTTTCAACTACAGGATTTTTTAATTTATTAATTTGAATCTTATCTTCATTTCTCCTTTGACCACGTTGTTGAATACGGGTGTTTAATACATTCATATCTGATAATTCATCCTTTACATCAATAACTTTTTCGTGTATAATGTCAAAGGGCTTATTCCAAATACCCGAATTGTACACCTCCTGATCTCTGACGGAATTTAGTATTATACTTAAGCTCTCAATTGTATCATTTAGAAATAACTGAAGATCTTCATACCCATTTGCTTTTAGCTCATCAGGCGATAAGTACAACCTTCTATATCGTGTTGTTATATTCTTAAGTGAGTACAACACCAGGTTAATTATTGATTGCCTTGTTTGAAGCTTTTCTTCAGTTTCTGAAAGCTTTTTCTCCAGATCAGTTATTTTATTCTCATATACTTCTGGTAATTCAATATCAAAAAATACAGTTACAGGCACTTCCAATGCTTCAGCAATTTTTTCGAGTGTTTCAACCTTCAGAGATCCTGATTTTAATGTAGTATAAAAGCTATTAGACATACCTATTTTCTTCGATAATTGAAGTAAGGTAATGCCACGTTCTGAACACAACTCATTTATCTTATTCGTATTCATGCAATTAAATTGTTCATAACTTTCGTAAAAAAACGATACATAATTACAAAAATGTAATTATGTGTTGTATATTTGTAAACTATTTGGTACTTTAAAAAACAAAGGTACAAAGAAATAACAAGTGCAATTCAACTAATAACCTTAATTATGGCACAACTAATTGTTACCGAAAGAACAGAACTAAAATCTGTTTTTAAAGAAGTTCTTGCAGAGCTTCGAGAAGAAGATAAGAAAGAAACTCTTTCTGAAAAACTATACACTAGGAACCAAGTAAGAAAAAGACTTGGTAAAGCCTGGAAAACTATTGATAATCTTATTAAAGTGGGATTATTGAAATCCACTGCCAGTGGCCTGATTAGTGAAGCTGCAATAAACGAATACCTTCAAAAATCATAGCCATGACAGACGAAGAGAAAAAACAGTTGCAGCATTCATTCGGGATGAAATTCGACGAAGCTGAGAAATTATTTAACGACATCTATCCTTATTTCGATCTGCTGAGAGAACACCCAGAGGACAAGGAAATGATAAAGAAAGCAAAAGGATTGAATAAACGTCTTACAGAGATTACCAGGGAACTCAAACAGATCCTGAATACACTCAAAAAATCTTAATTGTCAAAAACTGAAAGACCGGTTAATTATCTCACAATTTGAAAAATGGTAGTAGATCGACAAAAACTAATTGAAGCTCAAACGCATCAGGCAAGACGTTTTTATGTCAAGCTGCTACACACACGCAACGAGGCTGTTACTGGTTACGTAGTTACAAAAATAAATCCACATGGTATTTTGTTTCTTCAGGATTCGAAACTACTAGAAGCTTACATCGAAAAAAATGCACTTGAAAACGCAGCCAGGATGTTAAATGAAACATTCATTTTCGAGTGCTCAGTTGCCGGAAGAAATAAAATAATCATAAAATTTCTATCCTAAATTTTATGAAAAATTCAGAAAATACACCCTCTGTTTTGCCGGGATCTTGCCAAGAACCTAGTGACAAATATTATGAAGCTTTGGCTGCATACCTAGCTAAATACAACCGAAATGGCCAACGCCCTATGCTTCCATTGCGCACAACTTCCACCGTTGGAACCCGGCGTGTTTATCTAAGAGGAATCGGATACCTAATCGCAGTTTTTGATTTGCAAACACGGGAATTTATTCCACTGACTGAAGAATTGATCCGGCGACACACACAAACTATTCCGGAATCATAATTTAATGTAAACCAGGCGAAAGCCATAAAATAAATAATTATGAAACCAACTGACAACATGATCCAGGAACGGGAAACCCTGCAGGAAAAAACTTCCGAAATAACGTGCAAAATACAAATGTTGAACTTGAAACATTGGGCTCTCTCTTCAGCCATTGGAGCGATGATTGATATTAAAGGAGCCAATGCCGCAAAATCCGAAATCGATCAAGCTAATTACCTGGTCATGATTGCTGAAGATATTGCCAAAGAGGTGGATACGCTGATAGAGCAGCTTATTCACATACAGTTTCAGCAGGAAAAGGATCAAAATTAATTCACATTTATGATTTAAAACCCCCTTAAAAATGGAAAACACAACTACCGATGCATTGAGCATCAATGAGAAAATCAAAAAAATTTCAGGTGAAATTGACATCAAAACCAGAGAAATAACATCTATTGCAGCTGGTATTGGTTGCCTGGGAAATTATGCAGCTACGGAGGGCGAGCCCTTTAAGTTTGCCGGCTTCAGTGATCCGGGCGAAGAAATACTAACATTGATTTCGATAACTGGCCGGATAAATACTGAAATTGAGCAACTGACAAATCAACTTTTTCATCTGGCAGACGAAATTGGATAAATAACAAAAGCCCTGGTTACCAGCCAGGGCTTTTATACTTTTTACTTGGAAGTGAACTAACCGACTAAAGTTAATTACGAATGGCAAAGATACGCGCGAAAAATGAAAATCATACAGTTGATAATGAAAATATTTTCAATCATAGTGCCGAACATAACGCAATAAACGATCAGGCACTGAAGCTGATAAGCGAAATAGTACAATTGCCGGATGTGCCATGCAGCGACCGGCAAAATTTTACTGATGAAAATACCTGGTACCCATACCTTCGTGATATACCGAACAGGATATCATTAATAATCCATACAGCTTACGTTTTGAATAACTACTCGGGCACCCTGAGTCGGGCCAATGTATTGAACAATTTCATTACAATGTGCGCCGGGAAAGGCATGAGCTTTTTAAATCCCTTTTATGTGTTCACATTGCAGACCAAGAATTACGATAAATTACTGAGAAACGAATTTTAACTAAAACCCCTGAATAAAAACCTTCAGAACTGGGTGAACTGAAGGCTGCATGAATTACTAACCTACTTAAATTGCTTAAAATGGAACAGCTTAAAATACAACCTTCAGTTGATGGAAGAACTATGCCTACTAAAACCACTTCTGAAATACTCATTGTTAAGACCGCAAACGACTGGATGGAAGAGGCCAGGCACCTACCTGATGACGTTAAACTATATGATGAATTGTGGTGTGAAGGTGAATCCTGTTTTCTTTTCGGCGCACCTGGATCAGGTAAAAGTTTAATGGCTGTTCAGATAGGTGTACACATAGCAGATATACAGCCTGTTTTATATTGTGATTTTGAGTTGAATATAAGGCAGTTCCGCAAACGCTATAAGATAAGGGACGGGATTGATTTTTTGTTTCCTGAAAAATTTTACCGGGCGGAATTTGCCAAAGATATCGAATTTGAAAGTAATTCTTTAATTGAATCCATTGATGCAAACGCTAAAATCATTGGAGCCAAAATTATAATTATTGATAATATTTCCTGGATAATTGAAAATTCAGAAAAGGGAGACGTTGCCGGAACCTTCATGAAAAAACTTTCGCACCTCAAACGCAATTTTGGTTATTCAATATTAACCATTGCACACACTCCCAAACGTGATGACACCAATCCGATTACTATTTATGATATGGCAGGATCAATGAGACTTCAGAATTTTATTGATTCATCTTTTGCCATTGTTGAAAGTGCCAGGGATGAAGGTTTGCGCTACATCAAACAAACCAAATGCCGCAGCGAAGAAAAAGCATATGGATTTGAAAGCGTGCTTTTGATGCAATTGGAGCAAAACGAAAAAGGGCTTTTATATTTCAAACAGTCGGGTACAGCTGTTGAAACAGAACATCTTAAGAGGCCAACGGAAACAGAGAGAATGACCAAAAAAGAGGAGTGTTTGAAATTGTTGTCAGAGGGTAAAACATATTCTGAAATACGTGGATTAACCGGACTAAGTAAAAGTGTAATTTCAAAATATAACAATCAAAATAAAATAGATACTGAAGAGGCTACGAAGCTGCTTCCATTCTAATGAAGTGTTCACACCGTGAACACTTATATGATTGCAAAACAGTTGTTTAAGTGCGTTTTGTTCACGTTCACACCTTGTGAACACCCGTGAACACCCAGCGTGAACACCTTAAAACTAAATAACAAAAGTGTGAACGTGAACACTAAAAGAGTAAAAAAATTGATAATCAATAATATAGCCTGTTCACGGTGTGAACATTTGAGCAAAAAGCGTGAACACAAAAAAATATAACATTCTGAATAATAAATATATAGAGTGTTCACGGTGTGAACAGAGACGAAAATAAAGTAACCTGAATCAAAAATGAATACCGATCAATTAAATATCAATACTCCTGAAGATGCCAAAACCGTCTTTATAACCTATGTCCGGACCCGGCAATTATTTAAAACCCGGCTGAAAGGTATTGATGAAAGTGAAAGCGTACACATCCAGCAAAAGGAAATTGAGCAACGATTCTTTGTTTATCCGGAACATAACCGGAAAAAGGAACTTACAGAGCTTGTAAATTCAGAAGAGCTGGAAATTACGGAGAAGGAAAGCCCTGTTACCGGCATGAGAATGTATTTGTATAAAGCCCTTCGGGCGGGTGCTATTGATGTGTACCTGGTAAAACCTTCCATTACTGTACTTGGCGAAAATTCGCGGCTTATGCTGGAAAACCTGAAGCGTGTTTCATTAGTACCGGGCGCGCCTTCCACAATGTACTTTGATGCATTCCTGAAGTATAAAAATGATTTGACCGGATTATTCTTTACTATGGATGCCTTCGCCGGTCGGGTTCATACACCGGTTACCAGTTTCGGACGTGAACACCGGGTTAACTTATTACTCGATGGATGTCCGACTGTTGGCCTCGATGTTGCCACAATGCAGCCGTTACTTTTGGGTAAGATCCTAAAACAACGCATAGGAGAAAATCAGTATTCAAATTGGATCGATGCCGGCCGGGATATTTATGTTATGCTTCAGGAAACTGCCAGGCTGGAAACAAGGGATCAGGGTAAAAATAGATTTTTTGAAATACTATTCGCGCGACCCAGTGGGAGCCTTGCCGAAATGTTTGGATCTGCTGATTGGATTACCTGGATAAACCAGTACAAAAAAATACAGGAACCCGGCAACCCTCACACCTTCAAAAAACCATATTCAAATTTAGCATGGTTACTCCAGACAACTGAAGTGCAAACCATGCGAAAGGTTTGGCGAAGCCTGAACCTTGCCGGTATTCCATTCCTCAGTGTACATGATGAAATAATAATAAAGGAATCAGACAAGCACCAGGCTGAAAGCCTTTTCAGAGAGGTACTGGATAAAGAATTTTTGTTTTACAATCTTAATAAAAAAGAACAAACCATAATTAAATCAATGTAATGAAATGATAATCAGATAAATGAATGGCATTTGCAAACTTTTGAAAAACGGCAAAATATTTGTCCTTTATAAAAATCGCGTACCGATATACATTTGAACACCCTTACCTATCCTTAGCATAACCTTTAAAATAAAATTAACCAACATGCAACCAAACTCAAACACTAATCGGAAATCCTTCAGAGGAACCGAGAAAGAACTTTTCAATCAACTATCTGATTTTTTAAAGAGGTCTGCTAAAAGTTTACAGAACACAAAAAACCGAATTGCACACCACATAGGAATTCAACAAATGGTTTTCAATGGATCTGAATCAGAAATACAAACTCAGATTGGCGCATGCCTGGAAGATTACAAGTTAAGTACAACGTCTGCCTACCCGGCAAACACATTAGTATCTCCCAAAAGAATAATCCGGGCAACAAAAGGCCCCCCCGATCTTGATTGGCTGATGGCAAGGCGTTATGGTAAAGATCCGGAAACAAAGGTACAACCCGCTGCAATTACCCGGCCAGCTCCAACAGCCGTTACCAACGTGAGGCCAGCAACTAAGCAAGTATCTGTTACCGATGTGAAGGCAGCATCTAAGCCTGTATATGCTACTACTGTGAGGCCAGCAACTAAGCCAGCCAGCAAGGCAACAGCAACGCCACCGGCTAAGCCCTCACCCGCTTTAGTATCACACCCTGCAGGGTTCAACTTACAGGATGCTTTGCAAGCAAGTAACGACTATTGGAAGGACAACGCTGTTACCTTCGAGCAATCGACGGTTAATGGATCAGCTGTCATTAAGATCCAGAACCGAAAGACCGGACTTGCTGAGAATATCCCTGTTAAATCCTTCAATGCCTTTGCAACTGGTCGTAAGATTGAATTATCAAAGGTTAATGACAATGGATCTGTTACGCTAACTTATGC
>JBBSBD010000320.1:0-6633 GCA_038251675.1 Chitinophagales bacterium
GTGGTAAAGAATGGTTGAAAGATTTTGTCAACGATCTTTTGTGGAATGCCATTTCCATTATCCTTTACGCTCACTTCTATTTTATCATTTACTCTTTTTGTATGTATGGAAACAAGTGGTTGATAATTTTTATCAGCCGTTTTTTTCTTTTCGCTAACTGCATAAAACGCATTATTGAAAAGATTAAGCATAGCCCTTCCAATATCCTGCGGAACAATATTTATTTTCTGAATGCTTTCATCGAAGTAAGTTGTAAAATCTGCATTGAAACTTTTGTCTTTTGCACGTATGCCATGGTAACTCAATCGCAAATATTCATCTGCCAGGGCATTAAGATCTGTCAGTTCCCTTTGGCCTGTGTTTGTTCGTGAATGCTGAAGCATATTGTTTACAATAGCTTCGGCACGCCTGCCGTGATGTATTATTTTTTCTTCATTTTCTTCTAAATTATCAGCTATTGTGATTGCCTCATTTGTATTTCCTGCATTCATCTCCATTTTTATTTCGGCAATCAATTCCCTATTTACTTCTGAAAAATTATTAATAAAGTTTAGCGGGTTCCTTATTTCATGCGCAATACCTGCGGTGAGTTCGCCGAGCGAAACCATCTTTTCGGCGTGGATCAATTGTGCCTGCGTGGATTTCAATTCGATGAGGGCTGCTTCAATATTTTGTTTTGCCTTATCAAGCTTTGCAAAATCTTCATAGCGGGAATAGGCAATTGAAAACGCATCGGCCAATGATTTTACCAAATCCAATTCATAAGAGGATAACGGTTGGATACTGCCAACATAAAGCATTCCTTGTGTAAAGGGAATTAAATGTAGCTCCAGCGATTCCGGCGGAACAATCCCTTCCGGCAACAATTTCATATTTTTAGCTTGCCCCTGCTTATTCAGGTATTGTATCCATTCAAGAAATTCCACTTTGCTCCAGTGATGCAGGAACACTTCTTTTCGCCGCCAGTGATCAACTGTCTTTGCTGTTATTTCATCACCATCAAATGGAAGCTGCAATAGACCCAATGATTGACCATCCGGTGTTGACAAATAAACCTCCATAGTGGATTGCGTTTCATCCATAATGAAAACACCACACCTGATAAATGGTATATCCAGCCTGCCAAGCTCCAGCCAGATAAGTGGCGTAATGTTTTGCAGGTCTGCTGTTGATCGCATACTTGCCACTTGTCCGCGTATCCTGTCGAGCGATGCCTGTTTTAGGGCCTCTCTTATTAGCAGTTCAGCCTTATGCAAATCCAGGTAACGCTTATACGCCTGGTCAAAAACTTTTGAAAAACGTATAATAATCCCGTTGTCTTCATCGGAAAAAATCTCTCCATTATAATTGTGTACAAAAATGGAAGAGTGCCCCGCAATTGCCGCAGACACAGAATACGCAGGCCCATTTAAAACAAGCTTCTTCCTTTCTTCAGGCAAATATTTATTATCAGAATTTTCAAACATATACCCGAAATATTCATTTTTTACCGCAAAGGCATATACTTTTTTATGCAAAGTTTCTCCTCTTTTAACCGCGGCAAAAAAATCATTTGCAATGGAATGATCAAGATAGGGAAGACGAAAGTTTTTCGTATAGTCCTGCCCGGGGGCTGCTATCCATAGATCAAATTCCTTAGATCCTTCATGAAAAATATTGATGTTGACAGCATCCATTTTTTGTAACCCGAGCGCCCGCAGGTTTTCGAAAACAACCTTCACTACTTCTTCAAGTTCGTCACTCTTATGCATGGCGAGCGAGCTGGAACGCACCCGCTCCAATGCCACTTCTATCTTTCCTTCTCTTGCCCGTGCCTCTGCATTTTGAAGATCTGTAAAACGCTTATAGGTAAGGTCAAAGACCTCGGCAAAACGCCTCATCACATTTTTAGCCTCACCGGGGAAAGGCGTTTCCCTGAAAGCAAACAAGCCGCCTGCCTGGAATGTAGCGAGAAAATAATATTGATGAAGGTCTTCATTGTTGATTACCAATGAATGCGAATCCGGTAATCTAAATTTTGCAGACACCTGTGTTTCATAATAGTCCGTTAGGTCTCTCCCTTTTAATTCATAAGAATATTCTTCCTGCTTCAGCCATGCTTTAAATGCGCCACGCAATAATGGATGGATGTCCATTGATTCATCACCAGATATTTTTACCGGCATATTCTTACCTGACGTTGCAGATGCCCAAACATTTACACTTCGGCTTTCTTTATTAATAATTCCAATGCCACATCGCAACATCCCTATATTCAATTTCTCCAATTCATCGAAGATGATTGCAACCGCATTGCCCAGGTCATCACTTTTTTGCATTGACATTGCGCTGGCCCGCACCCGTTCCAGGGAAGCTTCGATCCGCGCTTCTCTTGCCTGTGTTTCCAATTTTTGAAGATCCTGAAAACGAACATAGGCCTGGTAAAAAATACTGGCGAACCTTGTAAGTATGTCCGTTTCCTTTTCTGAGAATAACGGCTTGGCGTAGCTTGTAATTTGTACTCCTGTGTTTTTTACTGCCGCCAGCGAAAGGGCATAATATTTACTTTCTAAAATTTCCTGTTGCCGGTTGGCAGGGATATTCTTATAATCTGTATGTTCAAAAAAATAATTAAAAAGTTCATTTTTTTCTGCGACAGAATAACTCTTCGACAGCAATTTTTGTCCGCGTTTTTTTGCTTTCACTATGTCGTTCAATACGGTAACATCCGCATAAGAAATACGGAACAGTGATGAATTTGTAAGGGTATCATTAGCAGTCCAGCATTCAACATCTTCAGAGCTTTCAGAAAAGATCATAATGCTGGCCGTGGCAAGTTTTATTTTCAACTCTTTAAATCGTTTAAAAATTGAGTTTGCCACTTCCTGGAGTTCATCACTTTTCTGCATGGCCATGGTTCTTGCTCTCACTTTTTCAAGTGATGCTTCAATTTCCAATTCACGTTTCAGTTGCTTCAGCGATGCAGACCTTTTTTTCAGTTTCCTTTTTAGTTCCTCATTCTCTAGCTGAAGCGATTCTTGCTTTTGCTCTTTCATTATATTAAGTGTGTGAATTTTTTGATGAGATTCTCCTTACTTCGTCTCTAATTTTATTTCACCACCATGTGCTTTTATAGTATCCTAAATTGTCTGAACCATGATTTGCAGGACTAACTGATTTACATGATTTTTTTATTTCATTTTATCACACAACAGGTATTTGAATCATAAAGATTGAGCCTTCACCTTCTTTACTATCCACTTTTATTTCGCCGCCATGCGCTTTAATAATATCATAACTCAAACTCAAACCCAATCCAGTTCCTTGTCCTGTTGGTTTTGTGGTAAAGAATGGTTGAAAGATCTTATCTATAATGTTCTGCGGGATGCCATTACCATTGTCTTTTACCGTTAGTTCAACTTTGTTATCTACTTTTTTTGTGCTTACCGAAACGGTTGGTTCGTATTGTTGTCCTGCTGAGTTTATCGAAGCGACCTGCTCTGAGTTTACCGAAGCGTTCTTTTCATTCACGGCATAAAAAGCATTGTTGTATAAATTCAACAGCACTCTGCCAATATCTTGTGGGACGATATTCATGTTTGCAATGTTCTTATCAAAATCAGTTTGTATCGTTGTGTTAAACAACTTGTCTTTTGCCCGCATACCGTGATAACTCAGCCTTAAATATTCATCGGCTAATGCATTAATATTGGTGGTTTCTTTTTGTGAGGAACTGCTTCGTGAATGCTGCAGCATGTTTTTTACAATAGCATCAGCACGTTTACCATGATGATTTATCTTTTCTTCGTTTTCAATAACATCTCTTGCAATTGATTTTACTTCCTCAATATTTCCTTTCCCGATCTCATCATTCATTTCAAGAAGTAGCTCTTTATTTACTTCAGAAAAATTATTTACAAAGTTTAAAGGGTTTTGAATTTCATGTGCAATGCCTGCTGTGAGTTCTCCAAGGCTTGCCATCTTTTCAGATTGGATAAGTTGTTTTTGTGTTTCCTGCAATTCAATAAGAGATGCTTCTGCGATCCCTTTCTGAATTTCTATTTCTTCTTTTTGTCTTTTGCTTTCTTCATATAAATCTGCCAGCTCAATGTTGCGTAAGCGATATATCTCTGCTTCCTTTCTTGACTTTTCTACCCTATGAGAAATTTCAAGATTTTGGATCTTTTGATTTAAAGCATCAGTATGAACTTCCCTGGAAAGGCTTATGTAGCTTTCTATGTGTGTTAGCGCTTCCTGGTAACTGTTGTAATGTTTGCAGGCTTCGTAATAACCTAAGTGGATTTTAGCTAAAAGATCAAGTGAATTAATTTCTTCCCCCAACTGAAGTGCCTTATCTAATAACTCAAATATTTTTTTCCTTAATTGCGCTGCATCATTTTCCTTTAAGTGAAGCTCTGCTAAAAACAATATGATTTCGGCCTGACCTTTTTTATCTTCAATTTGCTGGCGAATGCTTAAGCTGGTGTTGTAATAATCTGAAGCCTTGTTATAATTGGTTAGCTCTTTGTATATATTTCCCAAATGAAAAAGTGCATTGCTTTCTCCTTTTTTATCTTTTACAGATTGAGAAATGGATAAAGCCTCTGAACAAAATTCCAAAGCCTTATTGTAGTCTTTTAATTTAAAATGAATAAAGCCTATGCTATCCAGGCATCCTGCCTCTCCCCATTTATCGCCCTCTTCTTTTGTAAGTGTAAGGCTTTGATGATAATAATTTATTGCATTAGAAAAGTCACCCGTTTCAAAATAAATGAGACCGATTTGTTTTATTGAAAGAGCTTTAGACATCCAATAAGTCCCAAATTCAGGATGAGCAATAGACAAGCCCTTTAGTAAATAATTCAGGGCTGTGTCATAATCGCCCAAATATTTATAGGTTACACCCAAATGGTAGCAGGAAAGAGATTCAGCCTCCCTATTTCCCGTTTCTTGTGATAATGTCTGAAATTTAAACAGGTACTCCAACGAAGCAGCATAATTTCCCAGGCCGCGTTGAATGATTCCGTAATAGCCATAGATTGAAGACTGCCCATCCAGGTCGCTTAACGATTCAAATAACGGGAATGACTTTTCACAAT
Organism: Chitinophagales bacterium; assembly: GCA_038251675.1. Taxonomy (GTDB): domain Bacteria; phylum Bacteroidota; class Bacteroidia; order Chitinophagales; family Chitinophagaceae; genus Ginsengibacter. The sequence continues at coordinate 5,079 of JBBSBD010000320.1, forward strand.
ATGCAAGGGCTTCGTGATGCCTTGCCAGGCGAATAAGGGTGAATGCAAACGTGCGATATCCTTCCGCTTTTCCTCTTGTATAACTAATATCTTCAGCAAGCTCAAATGCTTCCTTACTAAGAGCATGGGCTTTAGGAGAATCATTTACCCTTATTTCCCATGCCTGTTTATTAAGCTGGTCTATTTTATTTTGTACAGCTTCGGTATGGATGTTATCGTCCATAATCATAAAATGTAATCTTTACGACGAGAGATCAGTTAAAGCCCATGCATCGGCGGTTGCCAAATGTTGGTCGCCGGAAAGTTTTAGAAGTAAAAAAAGCTGAAGCTTATAAGCAGCCATCCATTTAATGCTTGTAGCAATAATGGCTTCTCCCAATGGAGCTTTAACGCCACTCCACGGATAGGTAATCTCTTTATGAAGCAGATCATCTTCACTTACCTGGCTAAAAAGATTATTCAGTGTTATTATCTGTTCGTCCATAACAGTTAAAAATTGTTCCTGCATCATTGCCTTAGATGCCGTGATATTTGTTACGTAAAAGGTATTGAAATCGGTGCTATCTTCTCCCTGCCAGTATTTTAGCATAAGAGTTCCGGCAATACCTAAATACTGCAGTAATTCTAAAACACTTCTTACTCCCTCAACAGGCCTGAAATTTACCTGGTCGGGTGGCAGCTTGGTATAGAGCCTGCGGCAAATATTTATTTCTTTTTCAATGCTGTTGATCAAATGTTGTTTGTACATGGTTTGTATTTAATGATGAAAATAATTTTTCTGTTTGCAGGCAACAAATGAAACTTTGTACCACTACATTATTTTGGTTTCCACTTTCAAGCATCATGTGCTGCGTAATATCAATAGGGCGATGATAATTCTAAAAACCTGTTTCTTCTCTTGCAGCCTCCGTCTTAAAGATGTTAAATATGCCGGGTGGTATTTTTTTTGAGTAATGCCGTCGCCATTTCTTTTACGTCGTTCTCAACTTTATGCTGCCCGGCTGTGTCATCCGGGCAGGCATGTAATCTTTTGGCCGCAATTGAAATGGTTGTTTCGTAACTTTTGTCCTACAGCTCCTTTTTCTACTGCTGAACAATTGTTCTTCATTAAATTTAATATTACTCTTCGAATATAATAGCATTAAGTTTGTTTCGCTGAAATTGTTTTCCTCTCTGCATCATTTTTTAAATTTATAAAATGAAACTTCTACTGTCCGCGTTGGTGCTCTTGGTGATTCTAATGCAATCGTGCACCACAAAAAAATCAGTAAAGCCGGAAGGTTTAACTCCGCAGCAAGCCTTACCTGCTTTTCAATTACCAGAAGGTTTTAAGATTGAATTGGTAGCATCGGAACCCATGATCTCCGATCCTGTGGCAATGGAAGTGGATGAAAATGGAAATATGTATGTAGTGGAAATGCATGGCTATCCTTTAGACACAGCAGGATCCGGAGTTGTCAAACTACTTACTGATACTAACGGCGATGGAACACCAGATAAATCGGTAGTCTTTGCCGATCACTTAAAATTACCTACCGGTATTATGAAATGGAAA
>JBBSBD010000321.1:0-6607 GCA_038251675.1 Chitinophagales bacterium
AATTTGTGAAAGATCAGTTCTTACAATCAGCAACAGGAGGGGTTGTTAAGAATTTGAATATAGAGTTGGTTAAGAAAATAAAAATTCCTCTACCTCCCTTATCCATACAAGAAGAAATAGTAGCCGAAATAGAAGGCTATCAAAAAATAATAGATGGAGCAAAAGCGGTAGTAGAAAACTACAAACCTAAAATTGATATTGACCAGGATTGGGAAATAGTGGAGTTGGGGTCGCACTGTAAAATTAAAGGCGGGTATGCTTTTAAAAGCACAGACTATGTTGAGGAGGGAGTACAATTAATCAGAATGGGTAACGTGAAGCAAATGTTTTTTGATGTGGAGAATTCACCCTCTTATTTGCCAAAAAAGTATCTCCAAGAATATAACGATTATATTTTAGGGAAAGGTGACTTACTAATTTCAATGACAGGAACAACTGGGAAAGAGGATTATGGAAATGTTTGTCGTATTGATATCGATGAAAAGTTTTTGCTTAATCAGCGTGTGGGAAAATTTGAAATATTTTCTGACAAATTATGTGTAGACTATATTTACTACGTTGCTAATTCAGATGGCTTTAGAAAAAAATTATTTGCTAATTCTTCTGGTGGCGTAAGGCAATCTAACATCAGCAATAAAGGAATTGAAAATATTATAATTCCACTTCCTCCTTTTGAAACTCAAATGCAAATTGTTACTCAAATAGAACAAGAGCAAGCATTGGTAAATGCCAATCAACAACTTATTGAAATCTTTGAGCAAAAAATAAAAGACAGGATTGCAAAAGTGTGGGGAGCGGAGAAAAAAGTATACGAAATGGAGGAAGAAAAAATAAACTTAGTTGCAGAGGATTAAAAAATATCTTAAACATATAATATGGCATATCCGATCGAAAAAAAATTGGTAGTGGGTGTATCATCAAATGCTCTGTTCAATCTTGAAAAGGAAGACGAAATATTTAAAAGTGAAGGGATTTTGGCATATAATAAATACCAGGAACAAAACAAGAAGAACGTTTTAAATAAGGGTTTGGCGTTTCCCTTCATAAAGAGGTTCCTGAACATTAATAAAGTTTATAAACTTGAACAACCTGTCGAAGTTGTATTAATGTCAAAAAATAGTCCCGAAAGTGGAATTAGGATTTTTAATTCAATAAAGGAACACGGTTTAAATGTTTCAAGAGCTGCATTTACATCAGGTAATCCTCATTTTCATTACATTCCTGCATTTAATATCTCTTTATTTTTATCCGTAAGTGATGCAGACGTATTGAGCGCAATAGAGGCCGGATATGCCGCTGGGAAATTTTTAAAGACGGAAGTTTCTGATGATGATAATGATAATGAGTTAAGAGTGGCTTTCGATTTTGATGGTGTAATCGCAGATGATCAGGCGGAAAAGGTTTACAACAATACAAAAAATCTTGAGCTATTTCATCAGCATGAAATTGAAAATATTGAAATTGCTCACGCTCCGGGACCATTGGCTAATTTTTTTCAAAAGCTTTCTTTCTTTCAAAAGCTGGAAAATAAAAAATATGAGGAAAATGATAAATACAAAAAGATTCTAAGAACTGCCATTGTTACGGCACGAAATGCTCCTTCACATGAAAGGGCAATAAATACATTAAAGGACTGGGGCGTAACAGTTGATGAAATGTTTTTGTTAGGTGGGATAGAGAAGAAAAGGGTATTAGATATTGTCAAACCTCATATTTATTTCGACGACCAATTGATACATTTAGATCCTACGTTGAGCAAAATTCCATTAGTTCATATACCCTTCGGCATAGCAAATAAAAAATAAAGAAATTTACCTAACTGCAATAAGTTTATGACCCAAGAAAAAGCAACTCAACTTAAAAGATTTTTAATTAATACCTCTATCGGTCCATCGGCTGTAAGAAATCAAGGTAGTGGGATTATAAACCCAATTCGGGATAAACTTTTAAAATCGTTTTCATTTGATATATTTTTTAAACATCTTTTTTCCAAGAGTCATATTGATTTCAAAAACTATTTGAATATCCTCACTGAAGAGGTTAAAGATTTACCCGGTATAGATGAAGATAAAACCCATACCGGTGATAATGTTAAATGGGGCACCGCGAGAAAATGTATAAATCTTCTATTTAGATCCGTGGTTTATAGCGGGCATATTTGGGAAGAGTATAGAATTAATAACTCGACATTTATAGTTGATTCAAAAATGCAAAGGTTAGAATTGCCTTTAGACAGTAATGTCGTAGGTGGATTGAAAAAAAGATTAAGCCGAATAAATCATGCGAAATATAACGCACAGGCATTTAGAAATTTTACTATAAGCCACTTAACTCCTGATGTATCAGATGTTCTACAAGAACAAGCAGATGCTTTAAGTGTCCACCTAAATATATGCAAGATTGACCTTGATCTAATTTTATGGAGACCCGAAGAGTAGCTCCGAAGATTTAGTAAACCAAACGATAGTATCTAAAAATCCTCCTTCCTGGCGGGTGTCCCCGGCTACCCTTAGCAACTTTCTAATTTCAAGAAGCCATAGCAGCTATCCGCATAATCTTTCAATAATAAAAGAGCTGCTGTCCCTGAGTTTCCGCCACGGCGGACAAGTGCAACTCAGGATATTTACTTTATTTTTAAAAGCTATGTGAGTAAAGGAGGGTATAAAATTTTTGACCAGGGAGGAATATATTTTGTAAGTTTTGCTGTGGTATTATGGTAGATCCTCCTAACGGCGGACAAGTTGTTTTTTACACGAAAAGAGTATAGAGATATTGTTGTTGAAAGCTTACAACATTGCCGGCACGAACAAGGGCTTGTAATTTATGGATGGTGCATTATGAGTAATCATGTGCATCTAATTATTTCTGCAAAATAAAATAATGTAAGCAATGTGTTGGGTAATTTTAAAAAATGTACAAGTAAAAAATTGATAGCGGCTATTCAAAATAATACAAGCGAAAGCCGCAAGGAATGCCTGCAGGGATGCTAAAATTGTTTAAAGAGGCGGGAGAACTAAACAGCAGGAATACCAACTTTCAATTCTGGAAACAGGATAATGAACCTAAAGTTATTTACACACCCGATTTTGCTAAACAGAAATTGGAATACATTCATAATAATCCGGCAGATGCGGGCATAGTAGAAAAAGCCGAAGAATATATTTATAGCAGTGCAAGAGACTATTATTATGGGAAACAATGTGGACTACTGAAAGTGGGGTTTTTACTTTAGTGCTTCGATGTTTATAAGTCCTTAGTTGGACAACGCATCTCTCTGTATTGGCGCAAGCATCAGCTTGTGCCATCGCAAACTAATTATAATTTAATTTAGCCAATCCCTTGATTCCGGAAAAATCCAGCGCACTTTTCAAACTTCTTTTTGTGAGCGGCACAAGCTGATGCTTGCGCTAACAATGGCAGCGGGGCAGGCTGTGCCCATGGTTTTGCGGCACAGCAATCACCAACCCGCAAAGAGTTAAAAAACTAATGCAAGCCAAACTATTTTACTTGAATATCTTCGTGATTCAAACCAATATTTATGGGATTTTTTCCGAATGAATCTGACAGGGTTGATGCCAAAGCAAAAGTTACCGGCACGGCAAGGTTTTCTTATGAATATGATATTCCAAACCTTGCATACGGAGTAATGGTGGGCAGCTCCATTACCAAGGGAAGCATCACTGCGCTGGACACTAAAAGTGCAGAAAGAGCACCGGGTGTGATAGCGGTTATCAGCCACCTTAATATTCCAAAGCTTCCTGGTTATGAACCAGCAAAAGATGCAGATACACAACCTGCGATCCACAAAGGCTTTAAAGTTTTTGGTGATAATATTATTCATTTTAATGGCCAGCCTATTGCCATTGTTGTTGCTGATACTTTTGAAAGAGCAACCTATGCTGCCTCATTGGTTAAAGCACAATATCAAAAAGAAGCCTATCATACTGATCTGCACGAGCAATTAAAAACCGCAAAACCGCTTGAAGGAAATTCTTATAAAGATTATGTACGCGGAGACGTGGATGCATGGAAAAATGCACCGGTGAAAATAGAAGTGGAATATGAAATTCCTTACGAGGTACATCTGCCAATGGAGATGCACGGCCTTACTGTAAAATGGGAAGGCGATGATAAACTAACGGTGTATGAAAAAACACAAACGCTGTCAGGCACACAGGGAAGTATTGCACGAGTGTTCGGCATTCCGGAAAAAAATGTTCATGTGATCACTGCATTTGTGGGAGGTGCATTTGGAAGTGCAGGCAGCACCTGGCCACATTCAATAGCGGCAGTAATAGCAGCAAAAAAAATTGGAAGACCGCTCAAGCTTTCATTAACCCGGGATCAAATGTTTATGATGGTTGGTTACCGTCCAAAGGCGATACAAAAAATTGGAATGGGCGCCACAAAAGATGGAAAGCTTTTTGGCATTACACATGAAGCAGACGCAATGACATCAAACTATGCGGAATTTAGGGAAGGCATTGTAAATGCCACACGTTCTTTATACGCATGCCCGAATGTGACTACACGCTACAAACTTTTTCCGCTTGATCTTAGCTTACCCACCTACATGCGCGGGCCGGGAGAAACAACGGGAATGTATGCATTGGAATGTGCTATGGACGAGATGGCGCATGCTTTAAATATGGATCCGCTTGAATTCCGGTTGATAAATTATGCAGAAGCAGATCCTGAACGCAACCTTCCGTATTCAAGTAAATTCTTAAGAGAAGCTTACCAGATAGGCGCAGATGCCATCGGCTGGAAAGACCGCAATCCGCAATTAATATCTATGAAGGAAGGTGAATGGTTGTTAGGTTATGGCATGGGATCAGGAATATTTGGTTCGGGCCGTGGTGCTGCAAAAGTGGGTATAAAATTTTTAGCTGACGGCACGTTGGTATTGCAAACCGGTGTTACAGATATGGGGCCCGGTACTTCAACTTCTATGACCATACTTGCCTCAGAAAGATTTGGCATTCCTATAAGTAAAATAAAATTTGAACTGGGCGATTCTGATTTTCCTCCCGGCCCTGGTCAATATGGATCGCAAACAACATCAGCCTTAGGAACTGCCGTGAGTAATGCTTCCGATAGCTGGAGAAAAAAACTGGTAGAACTTGCAAAGCAAACCTCTTATTTTCATACAGAAAAAATTCATGAGGCAGACCTGAAAGATTTCCTTTTTGAAAACGGGTTTATGATCCTTGCAGAAGAGCCTTCAAAAAAATTGAGTTACACTGATGTGCTTCAATATGCAAGGGTACCAGGTATAGAGCTACTGGAAGATTCTCAACGGCTCGTACAGGATAAATATATCACCTACGCCTATGCCGTACATTTTGTAAAAGTATTGGTGCATCCCTCTACCGGCGTAGTTAAGTTCAGTAAAATTGTTGCGGTTGTTGATGGCGGAAAAATTGTAAGTGAAAAAACTGCAAGAAGCCAGTTGATTGGTGGCGTAGTAAGCGGCATCGGCATGGTATTGACGGAAGAAGGTATTATTGACCATCGTTATGGAAGATGGGTGAACAATAATTTTGCAGACTATCACGTACCGGTAAACGCAGACGTTCCGCATATCGAGGCACTTTTTGTAAACAAGCCCGATCCGCTTGTAAACCCAATGGGCGCAAAAGGAATTGGCGAGGTGACCATGGTTGGTTTTTCTTCAGCCGTTGCCAATGCAGTGTATCATGCCACCGGCAAAAGAGTTCGTGATCTGCCTATTACTCCGGATAAGTTGATTTGATTTTTGTTACAAACATTTTATCATTGAGCAACATTGTTGTGTCAATCCAAAGATTATCGGAGAATTTTCGCTTTCAATGGTGCAGGCAATCCCGCTTGTGCCTGGTATACTACCTGCTATCTCAACCAACGCTTTCGTGCCGGACAAAAAGGTGATTCAAAGTTTTAAGCCTTCGCAGGTGGGTCACCTTTCTTTGGAAACCCAACCCGGCCGCTCGTGAGAGCCGCCATCGGGTCTTTGACCAACGGTGAAACCATTATACTGCATCGACCTTTTATCCTCAGGCACCATTTTACCGTGATGGGTTAAATGCTTGCGGGGAGCGGCACAAGCTGATGCTTGCGCCAACAATGGGAACAAACGATTTTGAAATGTTGAAACATGTTTCAGGATAGTAAGGGTGGGCACTTAAACCCGTTGGTCGGAGACAGGCGGCATTATGTTTTATTATGCTATAGACAGGATGCTCCTGGCGGAACATAACTTGATGACATCATCCGCCCGGGGCAGAAACATTTAAAAATTAAGCGTTAATCCGGCAGAAGGTTTGATAACGGTCGTATTAAAATCTTTACCATAATTAAAATTGCAATTCAATACAATGGCCACATTAGAAATAGCAAAGTTAAAACCTACCGTAGAGGAATAATAATTTAACTGTGTACTTTGAAAATCAATGCCATTTGATGAGGCAATAAATTGCTCATTATAAATCTGGCGGCCTACCCCTGTACTTAAGCGCAGAATTTCTCCTAAAAGCACGCCACCTTCCACTTCGTAAAAATTGTTAGATGAGCCCTGGTTAGGAGCCAAAGTAATATATTCCTGGTCATCGAAGATACGCTCCATCGT
>JBBSBD010000322.1:0-6600 GCA_038251675.1 Chitinophagales bacterium
ATCTGTAATGCGCCGGAAGCATTATGGGTAAAAATGCAATAGTAGTTAATGGCATTAAAAAAATCCAGCACTTTTTTTCTTGCTTCACTTACAAATTTTTCCGAAAGCATAGAAGTAGGATTGTTGGAATGAGGATTCCCATAAACCGCCTTTTGCAAAAACATGCAATGCTTTTCTACCAGGCTTTTGGGATGAATGTTACCACCGGTATAGTCAAGATAAATCTGCCCCAGCTTATCCAGTCTTGAATACTCTTTTTTCCTTAGCCTGTTGAAAAACTTGTCAGCGTTATTTTTCTTAACGTCTTTATAAAATGAAAGTCGCATAATATTTATTTTAGGGGTGTACGACCAGGCGGTATTCAAAATTGGATATAAACAAAGTGGAATCAATTACCCTTCCGGGTAGTTTTTAAAAAAATAGTGAAGGATGGATGAGAATTAATTTTAAAAGTAAAGGAGAGATTACTTGTTCATTAAATCCCTAAGGCGAGCGATCGAAGATGTTCGCGAGTCAACATCTAATTTAAGATAGGAATTATTGATATGCTTTTTGATAGTATTGATTGATACAAAAAGTTCATCCGCTATCTGCTGATTGGTTTTACCATCATATATCAATCGCAACACGTCAAACTCGCGATCGCTTAGTGGGCTTAAGAGATGCCTGTTTATTTTTTCAAGACTAATATCTGGCTGGTCTTTTTTATTGGCTTGCGCAAAATTTGAAATCGCAATTTCCAGTGATGCCAGCACAGTTTTTTCATTGAAAGGTTTCACGATATAGCCCCATGGCTTTACCATTTTCACTTTCTCAATAGTATCCTTATCTGCATATGAGGTGAGAAAAATAAAGGGAAGATGATAACGGGAATTTATGAGTTCAGCGATATCGATACCATTCATTTCGCTTTCAAGGTTTATATCAAGTATAACAGCATCGGGTGCCCCACTTTCCAAAAAGCCTTTCGCTTCTTCGTCGTCATAGGCAATACCGCAAACTCTAAAATCATTGTTGTTGAGATAATGCGCAATATTCTCTGCTATAATAGGCTCATCTTCTACAATCAATATTTGTATCTCACTCATACAATTTGTTTATGGCATTATGCTAATTTCATTTTTTTGATATGCAGCAATATACATGCGCCGTTATCATTATATACCTCAAGTTTCGCTTTTAATTTTTGGGCAAATGCTTTCACGAGCTTATAACCGAAAGATGAATTCTGGAAAACATTCATGCCTTTGGGGAAACCTGCGCCATTGTCCTGCACTTTCAAAAGCATTCCTTCCTCATTTCTTTTAAAAGTAATATGCAATGAGCCGGAGCTGGTATTATGAAATGCGTATTTAAGAGAATTGCTTATCAGTTCATTTAATACAAGGCCAATCGGTATTACCATATCTACGTCAAGCAGCAGGTGGTCAATATCAGTTTTTAGTGAAATTTTATTTCCCCCGGAATTATATGATTGAAAAAGGCTTTGCACCAGTTTATTTATGTAATCATTCATCTCAATTCCTATAACATTTTCTTCTTTATAAAGATTCTGGTGAATGAGGGCCATACTATACACGCGGTTGCGGCTTTCCTTGATTGCTTCGGAGGCTTGCTTGTCTTTGATGGTAAGAGACTGCAAATCCAGCAGGCTTGAAATTACCTGGAGGTTATTTTTTACCCGGTGATGAATTTCTTTCATCAGCATCTGCAGATCCTCTGATTGCTTTTGAATAAGAAGGTTTTTAGATCTTTGCTTGCGATACATGAAGAAAATGACAAACCCGAAAAGCAAAATAAGAATCCCTCCCGATACAAGCTGCCATTTAATTCTTTTTTCCTTTGTAAGCTGGTTTCCCTTTAAAATACTTTCCCTTGCAGCGGCTTCTTTTAAAGCCTGTTCATTCGCAAGTTGATGCTCCTTTAATTCATTTTCGGTACCCAATAATTTATTATAGTCCCTTTCTCTTTTTACTACAGAATCTTTAAGTAAATTCTCCCTCATAAGAGCTTCCCTTAAATCAGTTTCCCGCGCAAGCCTGGTTAGGCTTAATTCATTCTCATAATTCAGCAGCGCAATATCTTTTTCCTTTTTTTGTGTCTCATATTTCTTTTCCAGGTCCAGCAAAGTCTCTCTATGCTGCATTTTTATAATACTATCTTTCAGAGCAAATAATTTATCGGCCTCCCGTATTGCCTCATCCAATCTTCCTGCTTTTTTTAATAACCTGTATGCTATCGCAGTATTTGAGTAAAGGCTAATAATATCTTCTTGTTTTTCAAACACACGCTGGTTTTCCCTAATATATGTGATGGCAGTATCCGGTTGATTTACTTCTTCGTAAAAACCAGCGAGGTAAATATTTGCGAGTGCAGCCTTGCCTACATGACCTGCCTTATCAAGCTCACGTTTTACATTCTCCATAAACAGTACCTTTTTTCGAAGGGGCTCTTTTTTCCAATCAAAAAAATACATTGTGTGGGCCGGGTCTTTTAGAACATCGCCTTTTACCTGTGCCATTATTTGTTGCTGCTCATACATTAGCGGGGCAAATTTTTCGGGCTTAGCCAATAAATGATACAAATTGGCAAATTCAACCAATACGGTTACATGATCCCTCCTGATTCCCTTAGGCTTTGTAAGTTCGTAGGCCTTAATAAAATATTTCTCGGATTCAGCAAAAGCATCGGAACGTTTAAACATTTGTGCTATGTTATAATAGACAATCCAGTTTTCATAAGGATCTTCACGGTTGTTCAGAAGCTCGCACTCATGATAACAGTACATAGCTGAATCATTGCGATGAAGATTTTCGTAAAAACGGCCACTCAATAGCAAATACTTTCTTTGAAGATCAAAGGAGGAAGCTCTGGCAAGATATGGATATGATTTTTTTAGCAGGGCCAAACCCTCCGTGTAGTCTTCGCGGAAGAAAAGAATGTTGCTTTGAAACATTAAATATTTGAAAATCAATTCATCATTTCCTGTTTTTTGGGCAAATCCAATCCCTTTGTTCAACCAGTAACCTGCGCTGTCAAATCTTGCTTTCCGAAAATACCTGATAGCCAAAGAAAATAACGTGTCGGCTTTTTGCCGGTCCGTAACCATGCCACTGGTAACGGTACCAACTTCCTGGGTTCTCGCCGGGTTAATGGCAAGCCAAAATGATAATAGTAATGTAATGAGAACTTTCATATAAAGAGACACTGTCCCTTAAATTTACTTTTTATTTTATTGAACATTGCGTTTGAAAAATAATAACCCTTCTTCTTAAGACATTTGCACGATTTTCTGCAAAGAATTGCATTGAAATTAAGTAGTCGTATTTCGGCCAGCATAATTTAATGCCCCTGTGTAAAAAATTATCAAAGAACTTAAGCGACAGCCTTTCAAACGTTTATAAAGATCGCAAACTCTCAGCCATGCTAATTACCCCAAAGGGTAATTTTTGACAGTAACCTCATTAATATATTTGTCAATCGCTTTTGTTGCGACAATCACCGTTAAATAAGTGAGTATGACCAAATACTAAAAGCAGCTTTTAGATAATTTTTTACACTCTATATTTATGCAGGAAAGGGTTGATGAATTGAGATGAAATGATGATAGAAGGAAGCCCGGGTATGATAAGTACTATTGACAGGTTACCAAAATAGCTATTAAAGAAATTATATAAAACAAATCATGGGTTAACAGGGGTAATATTTCTTAGTAACGTCTCCTTAACCGGAGACGTTGCCGGGAAAATATCAAGCCGGTTTCGAAAATTTTTTCTGCTACTACCTCGCATTACATATTGAAAGTTCACTCACCTCTTTTGTACTCTTCTCTTTTATTCTCAAGCAATTTATTGATCTCTGTTTTGGCCCCTTCAAATAAAAATATTTTCGTCCCCAGTTCTCTTGCGTAAGGATTGGTAATTTGCCCAACTAACGCCACAGAAGTAAACAATGGAGCTACTTTAGCAATTATGCTCCCATCATCTTTTACTTCTTTTATCATAATGATATTTTTGATTTCCTTTTCAAGAGGTATCCAATTAATATAATCGGCATTGAATGAAACCGCATTAATGTCCTTAAACTTTGAATAATAATTGATAGCTCCCGCCTGTCCATAGTTATCACACAAAACCAAAGTATTTGATTTATCTGTAAGTTTATCATACACGCTATCCGTCTTTCTGGCTAATTCGCTCCAGCCAAGCATATCAGCAAAATCCTGCGGCATATTATGGTCTTTACCATCTTCCCATCTCAAAAGCCCGAACCTCTGATAACGTTTACTTATTTTTTGAATTTGCTCCGGGCTTTTATAAGGAAAAGCAACCAGGATAAATGGTATAGAAATGCCAATAACCAATACGATTAATAAGGCCTTCCAAAATTTTCTGTGGCTTCTTTCAATTATTTTTTCAATATATACCGACCCAAAAGCAAGTAATACCGGGTACAAGCCGATTGCGTAATATGCTTTTGCCTTTAAGAAAATAAAAATAGATATCGTAATAAAATAGCTCCAGAAAAAAAGCCGGTACTTTTTGAATGGATGGTAAAATAATAATGACACAAAGCTCGCCAGGACAATAATAAAAGAACCAATAAAAAAAAGGAACTGTTCTTTTATGAATCCGAAGCGATCCACATTTACGAGTTGCGTTCTCGCGAGTTCCTGCAACTGGTGGGCTGTTGGAAAATTATTTTTATACTGCCATATTATATTGGGCGAAATAATTATCAAAACAATAAAAGCACTTATGTACAGGTTGTTATCAAGAAATATTTTTCTATGTTCAGTAAGTAAAATAGCGGGGAGTAAGCCAAATGCCAGGAATGCGATATTGTATTTGCTCAGGAACCCAACACCAAACGCCATCGCTGTTGCGTAAAACCATTTTGAGTTACCTGTATTGATGTATTTTATAATGGTAAAATATACCAACGTCCAAAAGAAAATATCGAAAGAATTGGGCTGGTATAAAATATTTATACGAAGTATAACAGAAAGCAAAATTGCCAAAGAGCCTAAGGCCAAAGCAAATAAATTTCCTTTTAGCTCTTCAATAATTTTCCAAACGACTATAATCGTCAGCGCTCCAAAAAGCGCAGGAAAAAATTTAACCCAGAAGACACCATTGCCCAATAACTTAATGATATAAGAGATCCATGAGGTGAAAGGTGGTACGGAAATATAACCCCACGCAAGGTGATTGCCCTGGTCGAGATGCAAATATTCATCACGATGCAGGTCGTAGGCAGGATTGATAAGCAGGTATTGCAACACGAATTTTGCAATGATAAAGCCAATAAGAATTGCAGTCTTTTTATTCATTAGAAACAAATACAGAAATGATATTACCGGCAACACAAGCTGCCGTATAACTATTCATCTGCGAGCAAGATGCCTACAGCTTACTTAGGAATTAATCTCATGCTTTGCATCCAGTTTTTGCAGCGCTCCATCCACAAATCATTTGACGTTGGATTTTTCATCCCGAAGCCATGGCCGCCACTTTTGTATAAATGCATCTCCACCGGTATCTTATTCCTGAGCAAAGCTTCATAGTAAACAATACTATTCATCACAGGCACAGCGTCATCGTTACTGGCGTGCACAAAAAAAGTGGGCGGTGTTTGCTTTGTTACCTGGAGTTCATTGGAGAAAGAATCAATCATTGTTTTGGATGGGAATCGCCCAATAAGCTGCGTACGCGAACCAAAGTGTGCAATGCTATCCTGGAAACTGATAACGGGGTAAATAAATATGGCAAAATCGGGACGCAGATTTATTTTGTCATCGTTGTCAATGTAGCTATGCTGAAAATGAGTTGCTGCGGTAGATGCTACATGCCCCCCTGCAGAAAAGCCCATAATGCCGACTTTATTTGTATCCACATTCCATTCAGTCGCATGCATACGAACCAATTGAATGGCTCGCTGCGCATCCTGCAACGGCCCGATACTTTTATTGATCATTGAAGAATCATTCGGAATCCGATACTTTAAGACAAAGGCTGCAATTCCATATTCATTAAATTGCCTGGCAACTGCAAAACCTTCCTTTACAATTGATGCAACCCAATAGCCACCACCCGGGCAAATGACCACGGCAGCGCCGGTTGCCTTTTCCTTCTCAGGAAGAAAAATTGATAACGTGGGTTGTGATATCAACCGCACGATTGTATCGCCATTGTTCTGCGGATCCCATTTTTCTTTTGTGGGATAGGGTTTGCTGTTAGGAACGGCTCCTTCATACAAAGGAATTGTTCGCTGTGCCTCCATATTCTGCATAGTACAAATTGTAAATAAAAAAGAAATAAATATTTTTTTCATAAAATGAAATTTTATATCATTTAAAATACGGGGTCGTGCCTGGCATTCTCAAAAAATTTGCCCAAAGATGAATTAAAAAACAATAAGGATTTGAAGCCATTGAAATGAATTGGGCAGCAATCTAACTAAGAAGCTGTTTGAGTTAATTATTTTAGAATAGTTATAGGTTGTGGATAAGTGTATAAAAGATCTTTGTTGAGAATAAAAATCGGCGGATGATAGGTAATGAAAAAAACATATCATTTCTCCACCGATTTTCAATGGCAA
>JBBSBD010000323.1:0-6508 GCA_038251675.1 Chitinophagales bacterium
GCATTGGTAAAAACTGAACCGGGAAAAACAAAAGAAGCATTGGCAAGTCTTGAAAAAATTTGTAAATCTCTCAATCCAAAATTTCCTTTTACCTATAAATTTTCTGATGAAGAATATGCAAAGCTTTACAAGAGCGAGCAGGTGGTAGGCCAGCTTGCAAATTATTTTGCATTTCTTGCCATCTTTATTTCCTGTCTTGGTTTGTTGGGCCTTGTAATGTTTACATCTGAACAGCGGACAAGAGAATTTGGAATAAGAAAAGTATTGGGTGCAAGGCCGGTTTCATTATTCAACCTGTTGTCCAAAGAATTTTTAATACTCGTATTTATTGCCATGTTGATTGCAACTCCCATTGCATGGATAGCCATGAATAAGTGGTTGCAGGATTATGCTTATAAGATTACTATTTCGTGGTGGACTTTTGTAATTGCAGGATTACTCGCAATTGTTATTGCATTATTAACAGTAAGCTCCCAGGCAATAAAAGCGGCGGTTGCAAATCCGGTGAAGAGTTTAAGAACAGAATAAAACATATCATGATCATGATTACTCTGATTTATAGATTAACGTGATTCAGGGAAGTAATCATAAAAATCATTTAATCACAGAAATTAAAGTTGAGACAATGTTCAAAAATTATTTCAAATTAGGTTGGCGCAATCTCCTGAAAAATAAATTGTCGTCCATTGTAAATATAGTTGGATTGGGTTTGGCAGTGGGCTGTTGTTTGGTGGTTTTTGTATTCCTGGATTGGTCTATCAACCAGGATAACTTTAATTCAAAACTTGACAAACTTTATGTGGTGGAGCGCATTGCAGAGAAAGATGGTAACCAACAACTCTGGGGCGATTCGCCGACGCCTATGGGGCAGATGCTGAAAAATGATTTTCCACAAGTAAAAAATACCGCCCGTCTCGATGCCGTTGGTGCGGTAATTAAACAGGGTGATAATGTTTTTAGAGAAGAAATAAGTTTTGTAGATAATGCTTTCTACAACATGTTTGATTTCCCTGTGAAATGGGGCAGCAAACAAACTTTTACTGAACAAGATGGCATTGTGCTTACGGAAGAGCTTTCTGAAAAACTTTTTGGAAAAGAAAATTCCGTTGGAAAAAATGTAAATATCAGGTTTAATAATAGTGGGCATGAGATAGTTGAAAATTTTACTGTAAAAGGGGTTTTTGAAAAACAACCGCAGGAGACATCTTTTTATTTTTCCGCACTTATTCCTTTTGGCAAAATGGCTTCGATGGGTATGAATAAAACAGATGATTGGAGCCAGCCTGCCAACATTACTTTTATTGAAACGGAAAAGGAGAATTCTGTTTTACCCAATATCAGTCAAAGCAAAAAATATGTGGATTTATATAATGACGCAAATAAAAATTCTAAAATAATTGCTTACAATTTTCAGCCTTTACAATCAATGAATTTTCATTCTTATAAGGTTACCAACTCAAGGTTTTTTGGAACACATATTATAGGCTTGATTATGCTATTGGCAATTGCAATTTCTATTTTGTTGTTGGTTTGTTTTAATTATATGAATATTGCTATAGCTTCTGCTTCCGGTCGTCTAAAAGAAATAGGCATTCGAAAGGTAATGGGCAGCAATAGAAAACAAATCATTATTCAATTCATTTTAGAAAATCTTATTCTTTGCACTATTGGTGTAATTATAGGTTTGCTTTTGGCCAGGTTCATCTTTTTACCCTGGTTTTCACAAATAGCGAATATTGATTTGGGTCAAAAACTTTTTGAAAATGTGCATGCATGGTGGGCATTATTGGCTTTAGTCTTTATTACAGTTTTGGGCGGGTCGGCTTATCCATCCATTTACATATCTGCACTAAAACCCATCAGCATTGTAAAGGGGAGCTTAGTGTTAGGAACTAAAAACCGTTTTAGAAAAATCCTTTTAGGGATGCAGTTTTTCCTGACATTTTTGGGCATCTCAATGGCATTGGCTTTTATCCAGCAAAATAAAATGTCGAGGGCAAAACCATGGGGGTATGAGCCTGCTAACAATGTGGTTGTAAAATTAGAAGACTCTACCAACTTTCAGCTTTTTAAAACAGCACTAAAAAGCAACAATAATGTTACATCAGTTACAGGCTCGGTTCAGCCAATTGGTAATTATACAAAACAGCTTGTTATTAAAAGCGAAGGAAAAGAACAAACCGTACAAAGTATAAGTGCCTTGCCTGGCTTTGCAAGCCAGTTAGGTGTCAAAATATTAAATGGTAGAGATTTGAGCGACTCATTTGCGACAGATAGATCAGTTTCAGTACTTGTAAATCAGGCGTTTTTAAAACAAATGAATTGGAAATCGGGTATTGGAAAAACGATTGAATATGATAACAAAAAATATTCCGTAATAGGCGAGGTAAATGATTTTCGTTTTGAGAACTTTCAAAATAAAATTCAGCCACTTGTTTTACTTGGCTGTGAACCTGAAGATGTAAAATTTGTTTACGCAAAAACCGGGTCTGCTCTCTTGTTAAATGCCCATTTCTCTATTGAGAAAATTTGGAAAAAGACATTCCCCAATCTTCCTTTTGATTATTATTACCAAGACACAGTGTTTGATGGATACTTTATGGGATTTACCCAAGTGGCCCAGGTTATGACTGCCGCATCACTTATAATGATTATCGTTTCTATTTTTGGAATTTTTGGATTAGCCTTATTGATATTGGGCAAAAAAATGAAAGCGCTTAGTATTAGAAAAGTGCTTGGAGCAGGTATGAGAAGTATAAGTTTCCAGATACTTAAAGAATTTTTATCTCCCATTTGTTTTGCAATATTAATTGGCTTGCCTGCATCTTATTTACTTACAAAATCCATTTTCGTTCAAGTTACACCCGAGTCGAAAGTTTCCTTCTATCCACTAATTATTTCATTTATTGGCCTGGTCGCAATGACTGCTTTAAGCCTGTTATGGCATTTAAATAGAGCATTCACTGCCAACCCAACAACTTATTTAAAAGATGAATAAAGGCAGCAAGTAAGGGGAAAGTTATAGGCTAGCAGATAGGATTAAAAAAAACTAATAATAGATAAATCAAACATAATGTTTAAAAATTATTTCAAAACTGCATGGCGCAATATTGTAAAAACAATTGGCTACAGCACATTAAATGTTTTAGGTCTTTCAATAGGAATGGCCGTTGCATTATTGATCGGCCTTTGGGTGTATAATCAATATTCCTATGATAAATTTTTACCCGGATATCAATCCGCGTATCGTGTGCAGCGCAACTTTGACAGCAATGGCGATACACTTACGTTTCGAAGTACTTCATTAAAATTAGGCGAAGCCTTACGCAGCCAGGTTCCGGAAATACAATACGTTGCTGATGGCCAGTTATACGGACAATATGGATTAACGGTGGGTGAAAAAAAACTGTACCCCACCGGCGCCATTGCCGGAACTGATTTTTTAAAGATACTTCAATACCCGTTTGTTGAAGGCAATGTAAACACAGCTTTTAAGGATGCCTATTCAATTGTGCTTACGCAAACAATGGCAAAAGCCTTGTTCGGTAATGATGAGCCGATGAATAAAATGGTTCGTTTCGATAATGCAGATAATCTTAAAGTGACCGGTGTGTTGAAAGACATCCCGGCAAACGCGACTGTTGATTTTAATTTCGTAGTACCATCAAGTTATCTCTATCAAAAAAATCCGCAAATAAAAGCTGATGGATTAAGCA
This sequence comes from Chitinophagales bacterium, assembly GCA_038251675.1. Taxonomy (GTDB): domain Bacteria; phylum Bacteroidota; class Bacteroidia; order Chitinophagales; family Chitinophagaceae; genus Ginsengibacter. The sequence continues at coordinate 3,717 of JBBSBD010000323.1, forward strand.
GTTTTGGGAATAATAATCTTGAAACATTTGTTAAGTTAAAACCGGGAGTTACCTACGCACAGGTAGCGTCGAAGATCAGGAATATTGAACATACTGAAAAAGGCAGCATTAATGCAATGAACTCTTACGTAACACTTCAGCCAATGGAGCGCTGGCATTTATATTCTAACTATGTAAATGGAAAAGACACAGCAGGATTTTTGACCTACGTAAATATGTTTTCTATTATCGGCTTGCTTGTATTGATTATTGCCTGTATCAACTTCATAAATCTTACAACTGCACGTTCGGAAAAAAGAGCCAAAGAAGTCGGCGTTAGAAAAGCGATCGGTTCACAACGAAAAGATATTATCATTCAATTTCTCTCAGAAGCATTTTTACTTACCATCATTGCATTTATTTTTTCATTGTTGTTTGTGCAATTGGCGCTGCCGGCTTTTAACACACTTACAGAAACACACATTAGCATACCTTTTTCAAATGGATATTTTTGGTTGTTAATGTTTGGCTGCATCCTGGTTACGGCATTAGTTGCAGGCAGCAGGCCGGCGTTCTATCTTTCTTCATTCAATCCTGTAAAAGTTTTAAAGGGCACGATGCAAACAGGAAAGTCTTCTTCACTTTCAAGAAAGATATTAGTGGTAATACAATTCAGTTGTTCCATTGCATTAATAATAAGTACAGTAATTATTTATCAACAGGTAAATTATGCTAAGGACAGGCCAACAGGTTACGATTTGAACAGGCTGTTATCAACATACATGAATGATGAACTTGCTAAAAATTATACAGCAATTAAAAACGAATTAATACAAAAAGGTGTTGTGGAATCTGTAACAACAGCAACGAGCCCTGCAACTGATATATGGTGGCACACAGATGTGGACTCCTGGCCAGGTAAGGCCGCCGGAGAAACGGTAGAGATGGGAAACATTTTTGTAAGTGAAGATTATTTTAAAACGGTGGGCATGAATATAAAAGAAGGAAGAAATTTTTCCGAAAGTCACGATTCAACAAGTGTAATATTTAATGAAACTGCAATCAAAACTTTAAGTATCAAAAATCCGGTAGGCCAACAGATAACTTACGGAGATAAACAGTACACTATTGCCGGTGTTGTAAAAGATGCATTAATGATATCACCCTTCAGCACTGCCGATCCTACTATGTTTTATTGCTTTCCCGGTACACAAAATGTTATGTTGTATAAATTGTCACGTAATATAAAAACGCAGGATGCCATCACGCAATTAACTGCCATCTTTAATAAATACGAACCTGCTTATCCTTATGATTATTCTTTTGCGGATGCTAATTATGCTTCAAAGTTTAAACTCGAAACGCTGATCGGGAAATTAGCAGGATTATTTGCAGGACTGGCTATTTTTATTTCCTGTCTCGGCCTTTTCGGGTTAGCCGCTTATGTAGCAGAGCAAAGAACAAAAGAAATAGGCATCCGCAAAGTGCTGGGTGCATCGGTTTCACAGGTTTGGATCATGTTATCAAAAGATTTTATTGTACTCGTTTTTCTAAGCTGTGTTATTGCATCGCCCATTGCATATTATTTTTTACACGGCTGGCTCATGAATTATAGTTACCGCATCAACATCGGTGCTGGTGTTTTTGTATTGTCTGCTTTGGTTGCTATCGTTATTACCCTAATTACCATCAGCTTCCAGGCAATTAAAGCAGCAATAGCAAACCCGGTGAAGAGTTTAAGAACGGAATAAGCCCCTAATCCCTAAAGGGAATAAAAGGGTCCCGGTCATTGTCTTACGAATCAGAAGAAAGAAGACTTTTATAAATCGGAAGATTCAGAGAAGTAATAATAGAAATTGTTTAATCCTAAAAATCAAAGTTCAGGCTATGTTTAAAAACTATCTAAAGACTGCGCTCAGGAATCTATCGAGGCATAAAAGCAATTCCTTTATCAACATAGCGGGGCTGTCTGTGGGCTTTGCCGCTTTCCTATTGATATTTCTTGTGGTTCAGTATGAAAAAAGCTTCGACGATTTTCATCCAAATAAAGACAATATTTATCGGGTAGTGCGTATCGGGAAAAATCCTGAGAACAGGGAATATAGAGCGGGTGTTCCGTTTCCGGTTACACAGGGTTTGCGCACTGAGCTATCCCAGGTAAAAAATGCAGCAGCAATTTTCGGAGATAATAATGTACAGGTAAACATAAATGCAGCCGACGGTTCAACAATAAAAAAATTTAAAGAGCAGCATGTTTTTATAGCGGAGCCACAGTTCTTTAAAATGTTTGACTTTACCCTGGTGGAGGGAGACATTAAAAATGCCATAGAAGAACCCAATACAGTTTTGCTAACAAAAGAAATTGCTGCCAAATATTTTGGTGATTGGAAAGATGCTATGGGCAAAACGATCACGCTATATGGTTCTGATATGAAAATAAATGGTGTTCTTAATAATCCTCCTGCCAATACTGATTTCCCTATTGCATTGGTAGTATCTTATACCACACTTTTGAAAAATGGGGGCCTGAATGACTGGGGTAGTATTTCGGATGAAAACTATTGTTTCGTACAGCTTAATAACAGTCATTCACTTGAGCAGGTGAACAAGCAACTGGCCGCATTTGTTGACAGGCACATTAAACCTGTTAATCCCGGTTATGATCTTGCACTTCAGCCGTTGAATGAAATACATTTTGATGAACGCTATGGAAATTTTACAGGCCGCACGTTCAGTAAAGATTTATTTCTTGCGCTTAGTTTGATTGGTTTGTTTTTACTGGTTATAGCTTGTGTGAACTTTATTAATCTTAC
>JBBSBD010000324.1:0-6442 GCA_038251675.1 Chitinophagales bacterium
CTGCTGCCTGCAGAAATTTCCATCCAGCCTGTGCCGTCGTAAAACCAAAAACTGCTGGTATTGTTATCAAATACCAACAACCCTTTGGCCGGAGTGGCAATCGAATTCCTTTGTGTAGAACTCATCCGGGGAACAAGAATACCTTTGCCTGTATTTTTAATATCCAGCATGGCGCTTATGTGTGGCTGGCTGCCATCCGTATTAATTGCTACACTTTGTGAAAAGGCTGATATTTGATAAGAGCCTATCATTAAGAATAACATAATTATTTTCATATTTGCAGATTTATATTTTAAATTCTATATCCTGCCTAATGGCCTCTTCATAGCAGGCCTGCACATTCATTTCCTGGCAAGATGCGGGCATTTGCGTAAAAGCTAATACCAATAATAACTTTCAATAAATAAGTATTACCTGTGTAAATTTTTTATTATTTAGAACTGGAAATAAATAAACGAATCCCTACTCTTCTGGCTAATGATTAAAGCAATGAGCATCATCGTCCATATTATTGCTGCGGCTCACCATTTAATTTTTTGCACCACCTGCAGTACACTCGTGTTACGCCTCATTAATATTACCATCAGTTGGCAATGTGGTTCAAGTTTTGTTTTCTTAATTGACATTTTTTATTGAATAAACATAAAATTAAAGTGCAAATAGAAGGAAGACCATCCTCTTTTAGGAGGAGAAGACAATGGAGGTAAAACTATTTATATTAAGAAAAATATTTTAAACCCATTTGCCTCAATTCACTCTCCCCTTTTCTTCTTCCAGACCGTTAAGCGATCCCTTTTCCCTTTAATTTTTCGTTACCAAAATTATGCGTATAGGTTAATTTATACGACGGCCATTATTTTGATGATCCACTATAATACCGGGAGAGCGCTCCAACACTTCAAGCGTAGTGTTACCGGCAGCAGTAATGCTGTTTTCAACATTGATTACCAGTCTATCTATTTTTTGCTCAAGCAGTGGCTTCTTTGCAGCTACCTTTACTTCGCTTAACCGCACGCCTTTTTCTGAAAGTGTGATGGCGCTCAAATTCAAAATATCTTTATCGCCGCCAATTGCAAATGAAGGCGTGCTGTGCTTTATATAACCGGTATAAGTTGAAGTGATAAAATAATTCCCGGGATTGATATGATTGAAAACGTATTCACCTTTTTCATCAGTAAGCATTCCTTTTATTAAGCCTGAATCGGAAATTCTTAATAATAATACATTCGCATTATGAATGGGCTTATCAACATTATCTTTTACCAGGCCATGAATGGTTGATTGGGCCTGCAGGGTATCATTACGCAATCCTGCCGTAAATAAAATTAAGCTACCACAAATAAGACGCAATACTTTTTTCATTTTTAATTTTTTTCGAATCAATAAAAGCCCCGACGTTTTTAAAAAAACTGAGCAGTAGCAGCGGAACAATTCAAAAAGAAATTATAAACTTTTAGCGCGGGTGAGGGAAGCTTTTAGGAGGAGTGAAAAAAATCCTGTTTTGATATACCTTGTTGATTATTTATGACCCGCAGGACGCCCTGAACTCTTCCTTAAGTGCGTCAAGTTGATCCTTGTCTGTCTTGAGTTCCACCTCCAACTTTTGAATACCATTTTTGATCTTATCAATTTTCGTCTTGTCAGGATTCTTTTGGCTTTGCAACTCTTTGAGGCTTTTCTTCATGCTCTGAATTAGTTTCTCCTTTTCTTTGATCTCTTTCTCCGAAAGCCTGATTAGTCTTGCCATCAGTTGGCACGGTGTTTCAAGTTTTGTTTGCATAATTGACAAATCTTTTTTGAATAAGCATAAAATTAAAATGTGTTCAATGGGAAGCCTATCCTCTTTTAGGAGGAGAAGAGAGAGGGGTATGCTTTAGAAAGTCACAAACGAATATGCTCGGCCAGCACTTTGGCAATGGCTTCTTTGCCACAATTTACATGCAGCTTTACATAAATATTTTTAAGGTGGGAACGCACGGTTGTAAATGCAATTTTAAGATTGGACGCTATAGCTTTTGTACTGTGGCCTTTGGCGAGATAGTGCAACACTTCCAGTTCTCTTTCGGTAAGGCCGAATTGATTATTATGTTTTGCAATCTGGAAGCTTCCAATTACTTTTTTTGCGATTGAAGGGCTCATAGGGGCGCCTCCGTCCAGCACTTCACGTATGGATTCAAATATTTTTTCAGGAGGAGTTTTCTTAAGCAAATAGCCATTGGCCCCGGCACACAGGCATTGAAACAATTTTTCATCATCTTCAAATACCGTGTACATGACTACAGCCGTTTGCGGATGGGCTTCCTTTATCATACCTACTCCTTTTATACCACTTTCTCCCGGCATATCAATATCCATTAATACCACGTCTGGTTTATACACCCTCGCTATATTAGATGCATCAACACAATTATTATAATCGCCCACCACTTCGTAATCCGTTGCAGATTGCAGCAGGTAGGCCAGTGATTGCCGAAGGCGGTCGTTGTCTTCAAATATGATAATACGTATTGCCAATGGTGCTAAATTAAAACGGTTACTTTTAATAGTACTCCTCTTTTTGTAGGAGAGGAAAATCTTCACCCCGCCACCGGCATCTGGATAGTAAGGGAAGTGCCTTTGTTTTCAGCAGATTCAATTTGTATTTGCCCTTTCCACCTTTTTACCCGCTCTTTCATCCCCTCCAGCCCATGGCGGTGGAACTGTTTCTTTGTTTCAAAACCTTTGCCATCATCCCTGATGTAAAGAACAAGCAGGTTATGCTTGATGGAAATTTTTATGTTCACCTGCTTTGCCTCTGCATGTTTAAAAGTATTATTCACGGCTTCCTTATATAGCAGGTACAGATCGCGGCGTTGTTCCATGATGAGTTTTTTTTCTTCAAATACCGCGTCAAGATGAAGATCATAACTTATATCTGCTGCATCAAACAACTCGGCTGCATAACGGCGCATTCTTGCTACGGTTTCTTCCAGTGTATCATGGTTGCTGTTCACACTCCAGATAATATCATCCAGTGACTGGGAAGAGGAAGAAACTTCTTCGGAAATACGCTGTAGAAAAATGTTCGCCAGCTCCGGTTGTGACAGGTTTTTTTTACTGAGATTGGAAAGGATGCTGATATTGGTAAGATTGGAACCTATTTCATCATGCAGATCCGCGGCAATCCGGTTACGCACTTTTTGCAGCCGGAGCAATTGCAATACTCTATAACGGTAAAGCATATATACCAGCAATGCAGTAGTAAAAATAATTAATGCGACAAACCAGGCTCTTTGCCAGAAAGGAGTTGATACAATAAAAGCATAAGCAGCAGGCTTTCCCCAGTTGCCATTAAATCCCAACGCCCTTACCTCAAAAGTATAATTACCCGGTTGCAGGCTGGCAAAGTAAACACTATGCGATTTGCCTGAAAGTGTCCAGTTGGTATCATCGCTTCCCAGCAGGCGGTAGTTGTATTGCGTAAAGTCTTCATTAATAAATTGCGGTGAGCTGAACTCAAAATTTATTTGTGCCTTATTATAGGGTAATCTTTTTTGCCGGTGGTCATCTTGCAAACTGCTGTCTGCCGGAGAGCTATAGACTTTGGTAACATACACAGCGGTAGCAGGCAATGTGTCCTGCTGCATATCCCGTGCATGCACCAGGTAAGGGTATCCACCCGCAATGAGGTAATCATCTTTTAAAAAACAAATATCATAAACCTGCGTAAAAATTTTATTTACTTTTCCAAAGTTAAAAATGCTGTACTGGTTTCCTGTTGGTAGCAGTTTGTCTAATCCCTGCGAGGTTCCCACCCATATGTTTCCTTTAGTATCCCTTTTAATAGTACGAACAAAATCAGAGGAAAGTCCCTGAACAGCTCCATAGTTTTCCATTTCATACTTTCCTCCTCCCTTTTCTAGCAAACGGACCAGGCCTTTGTATCGTGTGCCTACCCAAAGTTCATTTTCTTTATCTGCGTAAAGCGACCGGATATGCTGATCTGGTAATTGACTTCTAACCGAATCAATTAACCGTAATGAAGTTTTGTTTCCTTCGTTTTGCATTTTTATTTTATAGAGACCGCTATGATGAGTACCCGCCCAGAGTACTCCTTTTTTATCAACTAGCAGAATCCAAATTTTGTCTGGAAGAAATAACCTGAGTTTATCTATCGCCCCATGTGAAATATGGTAGATAGTTGAATCAATGCTGCCAATGAACTTTTCATCATCAGCACGGACTACGCAAACGAAATTGGTATCCGGCCAATTAATATTTTCCCCCCGGACTTTGCCATTTTTATAGATTTTACACCCGTTGTCGTTTACGATCATTGTTTCATCAGGGCTAATCTTACTAGCCAAATATTTCAAATGATCTTTTAAAAATGTATTTGTAAATTTTCCGGTATGCAGGTTCAGTTCGCTGATTTTTAAAAAATCAAAGAGCCATATTATATTTTGATCTTTCGTTAAGATTGAATAAGCACCTTCTGGTGAAAAGCCATGTTTTTGTGTATATATTATTACTTCATTGTTTAATGAAATTTTAGCAAGCCCCAATTGTGTACCTATCCATATATTATTTTGATGATCTTCCCATACGCAATTTATCAATGAAGCAGGCAACCCATCGCTTTCTGTAAATATCCTGGATTGCCCATCTGGCTTAATCAAAACAAGGCCTGCGGATGTGCCAATCCAGCTATTGCCTTTACTATCTTCGAGAAAGCTGAAAATAACATTCTCCCTGAGTACCGGCAAATCAAATGCAGATGGCAGTGACAGGAAACTAATTGATTTGTTACGGTCCTGAACAGGTGAAAGGAGTTTTAACCCTGCCTTTGTTCCTATCCAGGTGCGATGATGCGAGTCCTGGTAAATAATGGTTGAGAGAAAATAGGTGCGGGTTGAAAAAGGCTTCAAAAAAGGAGTCATCAATTGAATGTAAACATCCGAATAATTTATAACCCATATTGAATCATTGATCATCGCCATTTCGCCTATGCCTTCTTTATATGCCGGGTTGATAGGAATAAACCGATTTTCTTTAAATTCCAAAAGTCCCACATAGTCCGCTGTTGCAAGCAATCTTTTACTGTCGGTTTTGTAAAACCTATTAATAATTACATCAGAGGGAGTTGGCAACGGGTCAATACGACCATATTTTAATAACCGCGGCCCTTCGAGGTTTTGAGCAATAATAAATTCCTGCGGGGCGATTTCAGAAATATCATTAATCATATCATTGGTAAGACCATTACCTTGTGTATAATTAGTAAAGCGGCTGCCATCATACCGGCTCAATCCTCCACGTGTACATATCCATATAAACCCCTGGCTGTCCTGGTAAAAATTAAGTACATCGTTATTTACCAACCCATCCTCAATATTATACGTACGGATATTAATTTGCTGAGCAGGGCAAGCGGGAACAAAGCAGGCTTGAAAGAAGAAGGCAGATATCGTCACAAATAGCTTCATAAAAAGGATGCAACAACTGTGTATTAAAGATTATAAAGATATTTGATTCATGTGGTTGTGAATCACTATTTACTGTAGTAAACCATTATTTGTAGTATTTGTGGATACAAGATTTTTGGGAAATTGTTTTACGGTGGTATCTAATTCTTTATTAGGATTGAAACACTCAACAACGGCTCCCCGGTTATGTTATTCTAAAGATCAGGCGCCGACTGCTGTAGGTGATGGAGACGCCACACCTGTTCCATGTGCGTACTTAGAAAACGGAGCTATCAGAATCCGTAGACTATGTGTGTAGTCATGAGCTATAAAAGTGTAAACATGATCTATAAAATGGACTCCATCACTCCCGCATACAAATTATGCAAAATGACAGCAGGACGGTGTATTGACGTCGCATACATGGATTATGGATAGTGCATCAGAAGTATATGCGCTAAGCACGAGGCTATTTCCTATGCCCCGTATTTTTATCAATATTTGGCGTTCAATCTACCATTCAAAAAAAAAATTTTAGCATCTACGGTTCATAGTGTGAAAGACATCGGCATGCTCTATTCAATCGAGCCATTTATCAACTCTTCAATCTTAATTTTACTTTTCCATGATTTAATCTTTCTTTCTCGTTTCATCGCTCCCTGCTTATTTCCAAATAGCTCTTTGTAAACAATCTTCCAATCTTTGGCTGTCGAAGTAAATCCTGTGTGTTTTGCCAAATGCTTTTTCAAACGTACTTCAACATCACCTGCTATAAAGCCAATGTAGTAACGATTTAAAATTGACGAATAAAGGATATAAATATAAAACATAAAAAAAGCGAATCTAATATTAAAGATTCGCCTTGTGACCGCGTTAGGATTCAAACCTAAAACCTTCTGATCCGTAGTCAGATGCTCTATTCAATTGAGCTACGCAGCCATATTTTTTTTACTGCCCCTCAAAATCTTATTGAGCTATGCAGACATTTTTTTACTGCC
>JBBSBD010000325.1:0-6398 GCA_038251675.1 Chitinophagales bacterium
ACCGGAATGGGCTCACCACTAATCATGCTTTCATCTACAAAGGAAATTCCGGATTTTACAATTCCGTCAACAGCAATCTTTTCTCCAGGCTTAACCAACAATGTATCACCCACCTTTACAGAAGCAATCGGCATTGTCATCTGATGCCCTCCTTCATGAACTACCGTAACGGTTTTTGGTTGTAAGCCCATGAGCTTTTTTATAGCAGTCGAAGTGTTCCCTTTTGCCTTTTCTTCGAGCATTTTGCCCAGGAGAATAAAGGCTATTACTACGGCTGCGGCTTCAAAATAAACATGAGCATCTAAGCCTTTGCTATGCCAGTATTGCGGATAGACTGTATTAAATACACTGAACAAATACGCCACGCCTGTACTCAGCGCTACCAGTGTATCCATATTAGCAGAACGATGTTTAACCTGCTTCCATGCACCAATGAAAAACTGCTTTCCGAAGAAAAACACAACCGGCGTTGCCAATGCCCACAGGATGTAATTGGCATACGGAATATGCATGAAAAACATTCCTATCAGCACCAAAGGAATGGAAAGGGCCACTGAGCCAATGGTTCTTCTCTTCAGTGACTCATACTTTTTTCGGTGTACTTCTTCCAATTCATCTTTTGCTTCTTCGCTTTCATCAATCATCAGATCGTAACCGATACTTTGCATTGCAGCCTTCAATTTTTGAGCATCGGTGATGGTAGGCACATATTCTACTTGCGCCGTGGCATTAGCATAGTTGACGGATACATTCACTACACCGGCCGTAGTTTCCAAAATACTTTGCGAACTGCTGGCACAGGAGGCACAACTCATATTGAGCACCGGAAATGTTTTCTTCACTGTATCTACACCATAGCCTAAATCCCTGATGACTTTTACTGCCTTCGGAATAGTTTCTAGTTCATTATCTGTAGTAATAACTGCCCTTTTGTTGTTCAGTTCTACTTTATGGGTTTGAATACCTTGTATTTCACTTAATCTTTTGTCCACAATCAAGGCACAATGCTCACTTTCAACACCGGTTAAGGGAAGATTGATGGTATTTATCTCTTTATTCATCTTTCATCTTTTTAATGGATACAAAGATCTGGCGGTAGCCAGGGTTTACTGTTACAACATTATGGAAAAAATGTACAAATAATTGTTTCGATGCAAAAGCTATAAATCAGTCTTTTACATTGTCAATAGGCTTTCGGCGCAATGCTCCAAGCTGCTTGAATTGTGAGGGTGTCATACCGGTGAGTTTTTTGAACTGGCTGGATAAATGTTGGGGGCTGCTATATCCCAGGTCAAATGCAATCTGTGTCAATGACTGTTGATTGTAGGTGAGCCATTCCTTTACCTTTTCAATTTTTTGAAGGTTGAAAAACTGTTCTAACGTAATACTTTCCAGTTCGGAGAACAGTTTGCTGACAGAAGAGTAATCTTTAAATACTTTTTCGCCAATAAACTTTGTCAGGCTGAAATGTTCTTCTATGGTACCGCTTTGCACTTTTTGAATCAACAGGTTTTTAACCTGCTCAATTAATTGTGCTTTTTGATTGTCCAAAAGTTCAAAACCAGTATCCAGCAGCTCTTGTGTAATTTTTTTTAGCTGGCTGGTAGTGGGCATTTTCTCCATTTCGACTTCGCCCAGCCTTACATATTTTGCCTGCAATTCGTTCCTTTTCAAAATCTGCTCTACGGACGTAATGCAGCGGGGACAAACCATGTTTTTGATGTAGAGTTTCATTTTACTTTCGTTGAAAACGGAATAACAACAATGCCCAAATCACTGTCATAATGAGTACGTATAATTGTATCAGGAAGAATCAGGGCAGATTGTGCTGTCAGTACATTTAAGGCGTGACTAAAAACCCAAATGTAACCCACAGCATAACTCCGGAAATTTTTATTTGACATTTTTATTAACTTAAATTATTATTCAATGTAATTTAAATTAGGATTGAGGTATTTTAAATGGTTTCTATTATAAATTGTGATGATCATCATCTTTCAAAATTGATGGGTTGCTTATAAAGCAATTCTTACCCCGCTGCATTTTCTTTCAATTGAGCCTCACTCAAATGCCTGTAACTATTCTCCACCATCACAATTCCATCATCAACGATGACCCCTATAGCCAATGCAATGCCGGTCAAGGACATGATATTAGAAGAAAAGCCTAAAATATTAAGAAGGATGAAGCTGGCGGATACTGAAATGGGAATTTGAATAAGAATAATCAGGGCGCTACGCCAGTGAAATAAAAATAATAATACGATGATGGATACACTGATGAATACTTCTATTAAAGTTCGTTTTACCGAACTAATGGCCTCTTCAATTAATCCACTTCTGTCGTAAGCAATCTGAAATTTAACTCCTTGCGGCAATCCTTTCTGTACCTCATCCATTTTCGTTTTTACATTGCGAATGACGGCATCCGCATTTTCACCATACCGCATGACCACAATGCCTCCAACTTTTTCTCCTTCACCATTTTCATCAAATATCCCATAGCGAATATCTCCACCCATTTGTACGGATCCTACATCTTTAATTCGTATCGGTACATTGTTGGATGTGCTCAGTGAAATGTTCTCAATTTCGGCGATCGATTTAATGTAGCCCAACCCACGCACGATATAGGATTTGTCACTCATTTCAAATTTTCTTCCACCCACATCATTGTTGTTGGATTTTACGGCTTTCAGCACATCCATCATGGAGAGGTTGTAATAATTGAGCTTCACCGGATCAATGATCGCCTGATATTGTTTTTGAAAACCACCGAACGATGCGACTTCACTTACACCCGGAATAGTCTGCAAAGCAAATTTGATATACCAATCCTGTAATGCTCTTTGTTCGCCAAGGTCATATCCGGGAGCATCAAGGGTGTACCAAAAGATGTGGCCGACTCCTGTGCCATCAGGACCAAGAGTAGGTGAAATACCTTCCGGCATTAGTTTTTGAGCAAAGTTTAATCGTTCTGCCACACGCGTTCTTGCCCAATAGATGTCCACATTATCTTCAAACACGATATAGACGAAACTCATCCCGAACATCGATGCACCCCTGATATTTTTCAGCTTTGGAATACCTTGCAGATTGGATACGAGCGGGTAGGTGACCTGGTCCTCAATCACCTGCGGGCTTCGACCCATCCATTCCGTAAAAACAATCACCTGGTTTTCGGACAAGTCAGGAATGGCATCAACAGGATTGTGTTGCACTTCGTAGATACCCCAGGCAAAGAGGCAAACAGAAATTAATAAAACCAACATCCGGTTTCGAAGCGAAAATGAAATAAGTTTTTCTACCATATGCTTATTGCTTATTGCCAATTATTTATTTTCTATTGCCTTCCCGCAACTTTATTGCATAAAGGCGGGATCTTCGCTGCGCTCGAATTGCTCATTGCCTTCCCGCAACTTTATTCTATAAAGGCGGGATCTTGGCTGCGCTCGAATTGCCAATTGCTTTAATGTTTTTTCATCTCTGACAAATCCATTCCACATTTCGGGCATTGGCCCGGCTTGTCAGAAATGACTTCCGGATTCATAGGACATTCGTAGAATGTTACGCCACTTTTTAGCTTTATAGTATCAAGGCTGAATGTTTGTGGAGCGTTCTTGTCAGTCGGTCCGCCTTTATTAGAACTGCTGTTGCACGCACCAAGAATTAAACTCATGATAGTAGCTGTTAAAATGATTGATTTTTTCATATGATGGTTTTAAGTAAGATTACATTTTCATTCCAGGCATGTCTCCATGCCCTTCCATTGGATTAGCTCCTTTCTTGAATATATATTCACTATTGATCAGGTAGGCACCGGTGATCACGACAATATCACCTTGCATCAATCCGTCAACAATTTCGATGGAACGACTATTCTGTATGCCGGTTTTCACCATTTTGTTTTCAAAAATACCGTCCTCATTTCGAACCCACACATTTGAACCCTGACTATCCTGGATAATGGCATCAATAGGAAGTACTAATGATTTTTTCAATTCTGTTTGTAGTGTGATGTTGGCTAGCATGCCCGGTTTGATTTCATGTGAGGGGTTTGAGATTTGAAATCTTGCCAAAACAAACCGCTCAGGTGATTGCACTTGTGGATCAATGAAAATCACTTTACCCGGGAAAACTTTATCGCTTGCCGAAGGAATCGAAATACTCGCTTGCGTTCCTTCGTGCAGGTAAGGCAGGTAGGGTAAATATACTTGTGCTTCAACCCAAAGCGTGTTAAGAGAGGCAAATCGGAAAAGCGTAGTACCTACAGAAACATAATTACCTTCTGCTATGTTGAGTTCACTCACAAATCCGGCCGTACCAGAATATACAGGAACAAATTGTGAAACCTGTCCGGACGTTTTGATTTGGTCAATTTGAGCTTCACTCATACCTGCCAGCAGTAATTTATTTTTTGCGGATTCTATTAACTGTCCTGTTATGGATCTATCCGAGGTAATTTTAATTTGCTGAAGGGCCATAATATATTCCTGTTGAGCGGCATTCAGTTCTTCACTGTAGATTTTATAAAGAATTTGACCGCTGGAGATATAGTCACCAATATTTTTCACGGACAGGTTTTCAATTCTTCCCTGCACCCTGGCGCTGATGGCCGTAGAAAGATTTTGATCAACGGTCACCTTACCGGTGAGTGTAATCTCCTTAGCAAGTTCACGGACACGCAAAGTGTCATAAGTGATGTTGGCTAATTTTATTTGCTGATCGCTGAGTTTTATTTGACCGGCTTTAAGATTATTTTTTTTGACCTTGATCAATTTCATGTGGCAGATAGGACAATTACCAGGTTTGTATTCCACGACCTGGGGATCCATGGAGCATGTATAATATTCATCTGTTGCTGCGGCATCCGAAGCAGGCATTTTGCTTTTATTACAAGCGATGACAACCAGCATAATGAATGTAATCATGACCATGAATGGTAAATGAATATGTTTAAAGTTTTTATTCATTGTTGTTCGTTATAATGAAACTTTCACTGTCCACTAAGAATTGAGCATTTTCAGCGATCTTTTCATCGCCGGTCAATCCACTGATGATTTGAATTAAAGAATCGGTCATCATCCCTGTTTTAATTTCCTGTGAGGTGAAATGATTTTCTGTTTGGACAAACACGATTTTTTGTTGCCCAAGGTCGATCACCGATTTTCGCGGCAGCCACATTCCTTTTATTTCAACTGGAATTATTTTTGCTGACAGTAGTGTTCCGATCCTCAGGTTAAGTTTTTCATTATTCTTTACATATACCCTTGCTTTCATGGCTGATGCATTTTGACCTATGACGGGTTCAATGTAATTGATGATGGCTTCAATGACCTGATCAGGACTTGTTTCTGCCGTCATGGTCACTTTATCTCCTACGTTGATCAGTGCGGCATCTTTAGGGAAAATATTCAGAACTGCCCACACACGATCGGTATTGTATACTGCAAAAATGGATTGGCCTCTTTGTACATACATCCCTTCTTTAAGAGTGAGTATTGAGGTTTGGGATGACGGCAGGTTTTCAATTTGGACAGAAGAAGAAGTCGAAGAACTTCCCATACCTGAATTCCCTGCATTACCCATGGATGCTGATGTGGAATTATTGTCACTGTTTGAACCCATATCATGGACATGACCTCCGTAAGGACTATACACAGGAAGAGGGTCTAATACTTTTTTGGTTGTTTCTATTTGTTTAAGCTGTCCGGCAGTCAATCCGAGCAATTGGAGTTGCTGTCTTGAAGAATTAATTAGGGCAAGGTCCTCTGCATCGTTGGTGAGTAAAAAAATCAAATTCTGTTGTGCAGTGAGGATTTCCGGACTGTAAATGTCCATGATGCGTTGCCCCTTTTTGACTTCCTGATAATTGAATCGAACGTATAATTTTTCGACTCTTCCTGTAAATCGCGCGCTGATCGTGTTGATCAGGCGTGGGTCATATGCAATTTCACCTGTTGCAAATAATGTAGTCGTAATTGTTTGGTTTAAGGGTGATATGGTACGTACATCGCTATAAATGGTTTGATTCGTAGGTTGCACCAATTTATCTAAGTCACTAGTTTTGTTGGTAGGAATGTGTTTATGCTCATCTCTCTGATTACATGACGTTAAAAACAATAAGCAATAAACAATGGGCAATAGGCAATAGGCAATAGACAATGAGCAATTGGCAATTCTCAATTGGAAATATTTAAAAAAGGATGTTTTCGAATATTTGTTCATTAGTACTTTTCGGGATTATTGATTATGTGATTTAAGAGCTTTCCGACTTCTTCGGATTGATTCGTTAATTCACCGTATTTCCAATTCTTTCTCATAATCGACTTGTAACTTCAGCAGTGTATTTAATACGTCCAATTCATTCATCTTTGCCATTCGGTACATTCTCAATCC
>JBBSBD010000326.1:0-6391 GCA_038251675.1 Chitinophagales bacterium
AAAAAATGAATATAATACTTTGCCCACTTCAAATATTTATGGCATTTACATTTATGTACTCCGGTATTTGTAAATCCTACTTCTCTATTCAAAAACTTGTTGCAAGGGGGCAAACTGGCGTAAACGGGCTGCCGCTTTGGTTTGTTCGTTTTATAGGTATCACTGAAATATTAGGTGCAGTGGGGCTAATCCTGCCTTGGTTACTATCTATTTATCCTGTCCTGACCCCAATATCAGCAATATGCTTAGCCTTTATCATGCCTTTTGCCGGAGTGATTCACTATAAACTGAAAGAAACGAAAAACGTATTAACTAATGTGATAGTTTTTGTCATTTGTTTAGTAATTGCATATTTCAGGGTAAGATAAAAAACAACGAACCGCCAAAAGCATCTTTGCATTATGGAGGCCAAAGTGCGAATAATCAGCCACACCGCAAAGCTGCAAAACGTTTTTCGTTATACAAACGAGAAAGTGATAACATGATACGTTTATATATTGACAAGCAAGAACAAGCGACAGAAACAAATGAATAAAGACATAACAATAATTGGAGGTGGTCCCGTTGGACTTGCACTTGCACTAACACTTGCGACAAAATATAGAGTGGGAAGTTTGGTAATTGAAAAACGCCTTGGCCCTACGCCTATGAATGAAAGTCGTGCAATTATTTGGATGCCGAAAGGAATTGAATTCCTTGATTGGTTAGGGCTCTTAGAAACTTTTCAAAGAAATTCTACCACAAGAACTTTTCATCAATTTCTCCGACACGGAAAACCAATTTTGACATTAGATTTTAATCTTTCTGATAGTAAATTTAAAAAAAGCCTTAACCTTCCCCAACACTTAACTGAAAAGATACTCGAAGATGAAGTTATGAAGCATTCAGACTTAATTGAAGTTAGAAGAGGACACGAATTAGTTTCGGTAAAACAAAGTTCAGAAGATGTTTCAATTAATATCTTGAACATTCCAAAGAATGAACAATACGAAATCATTTCAAAAATCTTAATTGGCTGTGATGGTGCAAAAAGCACGACAAGAGAGCTTTCAGAAATAAAACTAATTTGGAATGATTACGGAACTAATTCGGCAGTTGCCGATATTGAAGCAAATTTAACAAATGAGAATACTGATGTATCCTGGATAGAACTTGACTATAAAAGACCTTATGGACTTTTTAATTTTCACCCTAACAAGTGGCGAATTATTTACAGAGTAAATGGTAATGAAAAGCGTGATGAAGTTATTACACCAAATTATGTGGACAAACTTATCAAAGAAAAATTTCCACAAATTTACGATTATAAATTTTTATGGGCAAGTGCTTTTCGCTTAGGACAAGGACAATCAACAGTTTATTCAAAAGGTAGAATTGTATTGGCAGGTGATGCTGCACATCCAATGGGACCTTCAGCAGGTGCAGGTATGATGGTTGGAATGTTGGGTGTTTGGCGACTGGCTTGGCGACTGAAGCAATCTGTTGAAACTATCGATACAGCTAAAATAGCCCAACTATTTGCAGGCTATGAAGATGAACAACGAGAAGGTTCTAAAACAATTCAATCTGCCAACGCAACGACATTTGCGCAGATCGCTTTAAAAAACCCAATTCTTGCATTTTTTAGACGTATAGCATTTGGATTTATTTCAAAAATACCTTCAATACAACGTAAAATGGTTGTGATAGACACATTAACTAATCAAACAATAAATTCTAAGAAACAGTAAATGCTAATTTAAAAACGGCACAGCTTCATGGACAATCCAGCATTAATACACCACAGGCAATTTGACAATATATAAATTTTACTTTGGGACGATTTTTTAATACCGCCACATCGCCAGGCCTTTTTCCGTTAGCAGCCATTGTATTTGCTAACGTGCAACCATTCTTCAATTACATTCAGGAAATGCGACACTACAGAATGACAGAAGTACCAAGGACGAAATAATGCCACAACATGAGTTGGCATTGCTTATTAAAATAAATAATCGTTAGCAAAATAAAAATTATGATAGATACAAAACAACCAAACACCAGCACATCAAAAGCGAAAAAAACTGTCTATTGGGCTACCACAGGCTTATTCATATTTGAATTGATATCCGGCGCATTATGGGATTTTAATTTAGTAAATAAATCTTACGCAGCAAATGTTTTGACGCATTTAGGTTACCCGCTTTACTTACTTACAATTTTAGGTATTGCCAAAAGTTTGGCGGCAATTGCCGTAGTTGTTCCAGGCTTTTTAAGGCTAAAAGAATGGGCTTATGCAGGTGCAGCATTCATTTTTATAGGTGCTTTATTCTCACATATATTAGCCGGAGATGGAGCTGCGGCATTTATAGCACCAATAGTTTTTACTTTTTTTGTATTGAGTTCATATTTCTTACGCCCGGCTAACAAGAAATTATGATGAAAATTAAAACTTAGCATTAAATGAATTTACAAAGACTATTACTGATTCATGCAATTATAACTTTTACAGCTGGCATATTGTTGGTAGCAGCACCGGCAGTAATTCCACAAACGGTAAATATTCAGCTTTCATCCAATCAATATCTTTTATGTTACTTCTTAGGAGCAGCAGAATTTGCCATTGCATATTTATCTTTTTTCAGCAGAAGTATTAAAGACAATTATGCCCTGCAAACAATTACCAAAACTATTATTGTATTTCATGCCGGTACAGGCATTTTAGAATTGTATGCACTACAACAAGGACTTACTTCAAAAATTATTGCCAACATTATCCTTCGCATTATAATAGTTGGCTTATTTTATTTCTATGGTATTTACAAAAATAAAAAAGGTTAAACATGAAAAATTCAATTAGCTAAAGAAATAGATGATTATTGAAAATTACATACCGACAGAACAATTAAGACCATTCATCAAAGCATATAAAATTATTGAAAGTCAGGATGAAGTGGTGAATAGAGTTCTGCCAGATACTTCACTTGCCATTGCTTTTCGTTATAAGGGGCAAATAAGCTACATATTGGATAAAGGGAAAGATACTCTTCCATCTTCAGCAATTTCGGGGTTAAGAAAGTCAGTTAGACTAATCAACTATTTCAAAAACTCCGCTACAATCATTATTCTGTTTAAAGAAACGGGTGCATCGGCATTTTTTAAAGAACCCCTTCATGAGTTGTTCGAAGAAAGTGTATCGCTTGATAATTTTATAAAGCAACATAAAATATCAATAATGGAAAAGCTATTAGCCGAAGCTCCAAATAATAATCAAAGAATTGCTATTGTAGAACAGTTTTTACTATCCCAAATATCTAATTACAGAACCGACAAATTAATCTTAGCCGCAGTAGATAAAATGCATTCAGTCAAAGGCATTATCAAAATAAAAGAATTAGCCGAAACACTTTATATAAGTAATGATGCTTTTGAAAAGCGATTTAGAAAAATAGTGGGAACATCACCCAAAAGACTTTCTTCTATCATAAGAATGAAATCAATCATTCCCCAAAATAGGCATGATAAAACTCTTGCTGATATTGCATTTGAGGGAGGATATTTTGACCATTCTCATTTTAATAAAGACTTTAAGTTATTTACTGGGCAAACACCAACTGAGTTTTACAAATCGTCTTCTTTTTGGTAAATCAATGATTTTTTACTATGATTTAGGATCTGTATTTCTGAATTTTGCCTAAACAAAAATTCGAGAAAATGAAACCAATAATCAAATCAGGTTTTATCCTGTTCGGGGCATTGCTTTTGAGTATGTCCTCGTTTTCACAAGTAAAAAGTAAATCAGTAACTAAATCAACAAAACAATTAAAAATGGAAAACCAAATTCAAGACAGAAATAAAACAACAGTTCGTAAACTTTACGAAAATATTTTGAACACAGGGAAATTAGAGATGTTAAATCAAATAATTTCTGAAGAATATACAGGTGTTCGAGGCGAAAAAGGCGCACCTGGATTTGCAGAAACTGTTAATTCAATACGGTTAGGTTTTCCTGACATTAAATGGACAGTTGAAGATTTAATTGCTGATGGCAATAAGATAGTAATAAGATGGACTTGGAAAGGAACCAACACAGGTTCTTTTAGAGGCTTTCCTGCAAGCAACAAACAAGTAACTGACAATGCTATTGCAATCTATGAGTTTTTGGAAGACAAAATTATTAGAGCTTGGATTCAGTCAGACAAGCTAGGTTTTTTACAACAAATTGGAATCATTTCACCTGATACAATAACGCCACCAATTAAAAAGTAGTTTATTTAAAAGAGGCAATCCATATATTAAAATTTACAAAAATGAAATCATTTATTTTAATAGCAAGTCTAAGTTTGATTCATTTGAGCCATAAAACGTATGGGCAAACCAATAGTTTAACTTCACAAACACAATTAAATAAAACAAGTAAGATGAAAGAATTCAGCCTTTTGGTTCGGGTACCAATAACTTATACACCAGAACAGGCGAAAGCTTTAAATCCAAAATGGAATGTACTTCTTGACAAATGGAAAGCAGACAGCATCTACATTATTAGTTTTGCCTTTCCGGGGGAAAGTTATATCGTTGCCGGTGCTGAAAAGAATGCAAAAAAAGAATCAGTCATTTGTGATAACCTAAGAGTAGTTAGTAATTTATTTATTCGTGCTATCAATATCGAGGAAGCTGTGGAATTAGCAAAATCAGTTCCAATTCTTGAGTTTGGTGGAACGATTGAAGTAAGAGAAATTCCACAGAGACCGGCTACTCCACAAAACAAAAAATAATTGTATCTATATAAAATGAAAGAAATTCAATCAATCAACATTTTACAGAAATTTTCATTGTTCGATAAACAGTGGACACCTCACATAATTGGAGAACTTAATGGACAATATGTAAAACTTTGTAAACTAAAAGACGATTTTGTATGGCATAGCCACGAAAATGAAGACGAACTTTTTATGGTATTCAAAGGGGCACTTTTAATGGATTTTAGAAATGGTAAAACTGTTGAAGTTAAAGAGGGAGAAATTTTAATAGTTCCTAAAGGTGTAGAACATAGACCTCATACAAATGGAGAAATCGTATTTAATTTACTTTTTGAACCCAAAGCGACATTACACACAGGAAACGTTGAAAGCGACATGACCGTAAAAGAATTGGATTGGATATAACATAATAGAAAATAATTAAGAACAATTAAAGAGGTTTTTGCAAAAGGGAAACTGATATGCTAATTTGAATATTTGTGCCCCTGTTTCCCCTCCTTCGCAAAGCCACAAGTATTATAAACTTTGCAGGAAATAATTATGAAAAAGCCAGGTATTATCCGGAAGACAAAGAATATTTATTGGAATTTGAAGAAGCAGTAAACCACTATGAAACTTACTACTGATATGAAGCAAGCACTAATTATTATTGATGTTCAGGAAGGGTTTTTCTCTGATAAAACAAATCCTGTTTTTAACGAATATATTTTAATTGAAAACATCAACAAATTAATTGAAAACTTTCGCAAACGAAATGAACCAATAATTTTCGTCAGACATACAGAAGCAGAAGGCGAAGAGCTTCAAAGTGCAGAATGGCAGGTTTATTCAAAACTCAACTTTAAATCCGAAGACTATTTTATAAACAAAACTACCCCGGACTCATTCTTGGACACTGACTTATTGGATATTTTAAATAGAAACAAAGTTTCTTCAATCGTAATTACTGGATTACAAAGTGAATATTGTATTGACACTGCTTGTAGAAGTGCATTTGGAAAAAAAATTAAAACTGTTTTAGTAAGTGATGCTCACAGCACCTATGACAATTCGATTATGAAAGCAAATGAAATTATTAACTATCATAATAAAATTATTGGGAGATGGTTTGCAACTTTACAACAAACCAATGAAATAATAGACAAAAACTACTGCTAATACTTATGTGAGCATTTCGACGGAAATGGCTAAAATCAGAATCATACTATTTAATAACCCATCATGGATTATCAATTTGGGCTTTGGATAATTGTATTAATATTTATAATAAGAGCAGTTGGAAAATATTATCATGTCGTTTTTTTTTAGAAAGTCAACATACCAAAGTTGAACAAAAGATACAAAGTATTGCTCACCATCGTGTTTGATAATTGGGATATTGGCAATAATAATGGAAGTGAAAAGATTAAATTATTTACTGTGCATGTTTAATAAAACGAAGCAATAGAACTTTATAATTAAATACTTATTTGGACAAATCAGAGCATTTATCAAAACGAAACTTTAAAACGATCAGTGATAAGGTCACTAAAGACTATGATAATTTTATTCTCGAAAATATTAATAGCAACCATTGTTTAAGAATTGCAGTTATGCAATGCGAGTATAAATGGCATTATCATAAAACTATGGATGAGCTTTTTATTGTTTTA
>JBBSBD010000327.1:0-6380 GCA_038251675.1 Chitinophagales bacterium
CGGGTTTTTAGTTGTAGTAACGGCTCCGGTCATTTTAGTTGCCATAACAGGTTATATAATTGTTGGGATTGGCTGCTGTTGCATTGTACCCATCCTGTTCAGAACATCAGCGAATATTCCTGGCGTTACTACCGTAGAAGGCTATGCCATGGTAACTACAGGTGGCTTGATTGGTTTTCTCACTGGCCCATCCATCATAGGTTTTATTTCCGAGAAAGCAAATCTTTCAAAGGCCTTATCTCTATTAATCCTTATGGGTTTATTAGCCGCGATTGTTGCATGGCGCAATCCGTTTATTGTAAACAAAAAGCCGGTGCCAATGCCGTCCCTGGCATTTGAAGAACCTATTTTCTAAAAAAAATAATTAAAGAGTACACAAAGTATTGACCTCACTTAATTTTCTTATCTATTTCGTCTGCATGATGGTGATGTTCATTTCCGGGATCAATAAGGTTTTCTGTTTGGTTAATCTCATTTATGAAATTTCTCTGTTCAGCTTCCACTTTATCTTTAGCTGACTCGTTTTTCATATCAGACTCTCCTGTAATTTTCTTTTGAGGGTTACCAGATTCTTCGGGTGGCAGTGTCAAATCACCTGTTGCTGTATTTTCCATAAACACAATTTAATGGGGGATTGAAAATTTGTAAATAATAAAGTTACATCTAAAAATGAATGTTAGATCCTTGCTGCGTTTTTAGAATTTAGTTTTCAATTTAGAGTTGCAGGTAACCTATTACAGCATAATTTCGCAGATTTTTAAAGACGCACATTGGTAATACAATTTCAATGACGCTCAAAAAGCTCCCGTCAATATGGTTAATTATCCTGGCGTACCTGGCAACTTATGTTTTATGGGGCACCACTTATTTTGCAGTACTTGTAGGCCTGCAGACATTACCACCGTTTATTATGGCCGCGCTGCGCTTTTTTATGGCCGCCGTGGTACTGTTGTTAGTCGTATACATAAAAGGAGAAAAGATTATAGTTCCCGGCATTTATAAAAACATGCTGCTTGGAGTGATCATTTTAACCGGTGGGCAAGGATTATTATTCTGGTCAGAACAATATATTGCTTCCGGTACAGCGGCTATTTTAGTCTCTGCGCTGCCACTGTGGTATGTGCTGCTTGATACAAAAAACCGGAAAATATATTTCTCAAATAAGCTGATTATTTCGGGACTTGTGTTAGGTTTCTTTGGCATATTGCTCCTGTTCAAAAAATATATGGGAGCGTCTTCTGGCAATACGCAATGGCAGCTATTTGGCTTACTGGCGGTAATAGGCGCATGCATGTGCTGGGCCTCAGGAACACTGTATTACAAAAATAATGCGAATCAAAATTCCCTGTTTTTAAACCTTGGCTGGCAACTAGCGGGAGGCTGTTTATCAAGTTTGATTGTGGCTTTTCTTACCCTGGAATTCAAAAACTTTTCTTTGGAAAATGTAAGTATGAATTCCTGGCTGGCAACTATTTACCTCGCAGTCGCAGGCACGCTTATTGCATTTGTTGCATTTAGCTGGTTACTTACCGTAAGGCCTGCGGCCATTGTAGGGACCTATGCTTATGTAAACCCGGTAATTGCCGTACTGCTAGGATGGCTACTCGCAAATGAGGGGATCAGCTTTTTGCAAATAATCGGCATGATTATTATTTTGTTATCGGCGTTTTTGGTGAACAGCCCCAAATATTTAGAAAAGAAAAAAAATACTACTGGTACAGAAATTGAATTATATAAACCGGTCTAAGCCCTAAAGAAAAAAAATCTTATCGTTGCTTTTAGGTTTAACTACTGGACTAAAAATATTCTTATTAATCACAAAATATATAAACATAGCTTCAAGAATTATCAAATACATTTCATGAAACAATTCCTCTTTATTTCTTTTCTTTGCTTCTTTCTCTTTTCTTGTGGAGCAAATAATAATGAAAAGACTGCTGAACATAGGGCTATCGATTCTGCTACCAGCAAAAATTCCAATGCATACACAGCAGTAAAAGATACATCCTGGAAAACGATAAAAGCGAGTGCAGCTTTTCCTTCAGATAGTTTAACCCCTGGTCAAACTACCGCTGACTCATGGAGAATTTCGGGCTTTGATGATCCGGAAGGTTTTAAAGCTTTCTTTAAAGAGTATAAAAAGTGGGTGGCTGAAGATAATATAGACAGTATAGCAGCGCACATAAGATTTCCATTAGGGAATTGTAAATCTCCGGAAATCTTTAAAAAACAATATGCAACTTATTTTAATAATAAAGTGAAACAATCGGCTTTACAGCAAAACACTGAAAAATTCTTTGTCAATTATAATGGCGCCATGACCGGTGATGGTGAACTTTGGTTTACCGATGTAAATGGAAAATATTTTGTAATTGCGATTAATAACGAGTAGCAGTACATTTTTCTTCAATAAAATTTGATAAATAAAAAAATTAGTTAATGAACTTATATACTGCTCAGTTTAAAGTATCTTCCTTTTTTTAAATATTCGATAAACTCAAAAAATGTTTTATGAAAAATTATTTATTGGTATTGATTGCTTTTCCCGTAATACTTTTCTCATGTGTTGGTACTAAAAAATTTAAGGCAGCCAAGGCTGATTACGACCAGTTGCAGGTAAAGTATACGCAACTACAAACAGAGGATACAGATTGCAAAACAGCAAGAGCTTCGCTCGAGTCGGAGAATTCTAATCTTAAAAACAATGTTGCGGACCTTAATAAACAAATTGCATTTCTCAAAGAAAATAATACTACGGTACTCACTCAACTGCAGAGCCTGGCTGTCGTGTCATCTGCGCAGGCGGAAAGTATAAAAAAGTCGCTGGATAATATCGGCGCGAAAGACTTATATATACAAGACCTGCAGACATCTATGGCTAAAAAAGATTCACTTAATATGGCACTTGTAATGAATCTTAAAGGTGCTATAGGCAACCTGCAGGATGAGGACATCAATATTAAGGTGGACAAAGGTGTTGTATATATAGATATCTCTGATAAGCTGCTTTTCAAAACGGGTAAGTATGAAGTTTCTCCACAGGCAAAAGAAGTATTAGGTAAAGTTGCGGCAGTACTTAAGGCCCAGCCAGACATTGAGTTTATGGTTGAAGGGCATACTGATAATGTTCCCTTCAAAAGTGGCGTGTTGCTTGATAACTGGGATCTTAGTGTAAAACGGGCTACTTCAGTAGTAAGGATATTGCAAGATCAATATGGGTTAGATCCTGCAAAGATGGCTGCAGCAGGTCGCGGCGAATATAATCCTGTCGTAGACAATAGCACACCTGAAAATCGTGCAAGAAATCGCAGAACAAGAATTCTTATTCTTCCTCAGTTAGATCAGTTCTTCAAATTACTGGAACCTAAAAAGGGATAATAAAAGATACTTTATCATAATTGAAAACGAAAGGCGGTAGCTCAATGCTACCGCCTTTTTACATTTGCCACTACCCTCTTAGCTGATGTTTATTTCGTGCTTCACCGATTCTTTGCCCGGAATAACGGGAAGGCTCACCTGTAAAACGCCGTCCACATATTTTGCAGTTATTTTTTCTGCATCTATGGATTCATCAAGATTAAAGGTTCTTTCAAAACCTCCCCGGCTGTATTCCCGCCTCGTCCATTCTACCTTGGGGAAACCTTCTGGCGGCGTGTAAGAAACAGTTAGTTCGTTTCCTTTTACATCCAGTTTAAAATGTTCCCGAATGCGGCCTGGCGCAAATACCAGCATTTCGTAGCTGTTCTCTGTTTTATAAATATTTACAGCGGCTCTTTGCATGGATCGGATGGGCAGGTGCTGGTGCCTGCCTCCGTAGTTGCCTTTTGCGGCATGCGACTGATTGTAGTACATGTTGTTTTTGTTTAACTGAAAAATTTGTTTACAGACAGATAGACGAACGAGCCGCAGAAATATTTTAAAATGATTTAGCTTTCGGTTGTGAGCCGTGAACTATAAAAGCTGAAGGATCATTGGAGACCGCGTTTTAAAACATAGTCATTCCTTATTCGTCTACATGAATACATGGATGATGCAATTACCATAGCAACACAAATGACAGCAGACCGTAAAAATAATATTGCCGCTACCATTAAAGAATACAGCAGGCGGCTTATGGGATTTATAAAACAACGCGTGTCTGTCAACGAAGATGCCGAAGACATTTTACAGGATGTTTTTTACCAGTTTGCGGGAAATACTGAACCAATAGAGAGAGTAGGAAGTTGGCTATTTACCGTAGCAAGAAATAAGATTACTGATAGCTATCGTAAACAAAAATTGCCTTTAGCTGATGATATTTTTGGTGGCCTGAAAACCGATGAAGATACTTTTGATTGGAAGGAAATGTTCATTCCTGGTGATGACAATTCGGAAACAGAATACCTGAGAAATTTATTTTGGGAGGAGTTGCAAGACGCACTGGACGAACTGCCACGGGAACAACGGGAAGTATTTATTAAAAATGAAATTGAAGACATCCCGTTCAAAGATATTTCTGCAGAAACCGGGGTAAGTGTGGCCACACTTATAAGTCGTAAAAGATATGCGGTTTTGCATTTAAGAGAGCGGCTGTTGCTATTGAAAGATGAGTTGTTGAACTATTGAATTATTGAAAGGAGTTCAAAACTGAAGGCTCAATTTTTAAAATTAAAAAACAATGACAATGAAAAGATTTTGGTTTAGAAAAGGGTTACTGTTTGTGCTACTCTTTTTCGCAGCTATATTATTATTCGGCGCAGTTGTAATGGGTTTATGGAATGCCATCCTGCCACCTGTGCTTGGTGTAAATACTATCACATTTTGGCAAGCGCTGGGAATATTAATATTGAGTAAAATATTATTTGGAGGACTTGGCCGCAGGGGTGGCTGGCACAGGGGTGGCCGCCATAATTGGAGGAAAGGCATGCAGGAAAAATGGGGAAACATGACTCCGGAAGAAAGGGAAAAATTTAAGGCTGAATTGAAAAACAGGTGTGGCTCAAGATGGCAGGAAAGAACTCAGCCGCAGCAAAGTACCGCAGCTGAATAGCTTTAGAACAGGTAAAAAAAATCTAATAAGAATGATAAATCCGCAAGTAAACTCCGCGGATTTTTTTATCGAATGGCTTTTATCACCTTAGTGTTTGACCATTTATCGTGCCATGGATTTCCGGTAAAAGCGCTAAGCGGTTCGAAGGGAACGATGCGGCAAAGACTTCTAATAATCGCATCATTAAAAGTAAATGGTGCGCCATCATTTCTGATAGCAGTGGTGCCCGTGATTAATTTACCGATAGTTTTTCCGCCCGTGGCAGCTTCCATAACAGTATAATACGTAATGAATATAAAGTAGACGATAATGTATGACATTAATCCGCCTGCTGTAAGAAAAAAGTTCCCCATAAAAAACCCGGCAACAATCAAAAGCAAATAAAACATTATTATGTCAATAATATAGTTGCCGAAACGCAGGCCTACGCTTGCGGGTTCATGATATATTTCCTGGTTGAGATCATTGAGAAGATCAGGTTGCATTTCCATATAATTAGTTTTGGTTAAGTAATTATATAGAATAAAAATTAATAAAGGAAATATTACCGGAATAAAAATCGAAATAAAGTGGAATTTTTTTAAAAGGAATATCTATTTATTGTTCGCGGTACTAAGGTAGTTTTTTAAGAATATTTTTTGCTCTTTTACGTGCGACTCGAGGTCGCTTAGCACTTTCTCTACATCTCCCGTATTAAGCGCCAGGGTTGCCTTTGATTGATTTACTTCTTTCAACTTATTAATAGCATTCCTTACCTGTTTCAAAATTCCGTCCAGCATTGCTTCTGTCTCCGCCACTGGTTTGGCTGGCAAGAATTTATTGTTTCTATAGTTTAAGAAGCTTTTGAAATTTCCCATTGCTTCTTTATAATCCGCAATCGCCGAATTATACAAATCCGCATCGGCATCCTGGTAGATAATTTCTTTCTCCATTCTTAGTTGCTTAAGCCTGGTGAAAATATTTTGATTAGCGATGCCGTTTTTTTCAATTCTCTCAGCAGCCGCTTCATACCGCTCGAGAGGAGCAAATTTTTCATTTGCGTCAACTGAATCCCGGTAATTAAAATAAATTCTGTTGCTGCCTGATTTGCTAAATCCTTTTGAAAATTCCTGGGAGGTAAGGGGATAATCAAGGAACTGAAACATTGGGTCAAAAGGCATGTGCGATTGGATAAATTCCGAAGGAGAAACCTGGAAATAATT
This sequence comes from Chitinophagales bacterium, assembly GCA_038251675.1. Classification (GTDB taxonomy): domain Bacteria; phylum Bacteroidota; class Bacteroidia; order Chitinophagales; family Chitinophagaceae; genus Ginsengibacter. The sequence goes on from JBBSBD010000327.1 coordinate 6,232, forward strand.
GGTTCCGTTTTGCCCGATGAATTTACCGCTTTCCTGGAACCCTGCATCCCATGTTGGATCATATAAATACCAATCATTGTCCACAAAAACAGCACTCCATGCATGACCCGATTTGTCTACGGAACCATTGTACCGCGTGTATCCTTCAA
>JBBSBD010000328.1:0-6374 GCA_038251675.1 Chitinophagales bacterium
GACTGAAAGAGAAAATGGAAAAATATTTCAAACAGGAAGTAAAGGATCTGGACTATTAATTTTAAATTTCATTTTATGAAATCAGAACAATCAATTGAAGAAAGGCTGTGGGAATATATTGATGGAATAGCTCCTGCCAATGAGATACCTGTCATAGAAAAATTATTGGAAGATGATGAAGATTGGAAGAATGCTTACAAGGAATTAATGGATGTGCATCAATCGTTACAATCTTCGGAGCTGGAGCAGCCATCATTGCGTTTTACAAAAAATGTGATGGATAAAATTGCAGTTTATAACATAATGCCCGCAGCAAAAAAATATATCAATAAAAATATCATCTGGGCAATAGGATCTTTTTTCATTGTACTAATTGCGGGGCTTTTGATTTACGGATTCGCGCAGGTAGACTGGAGTTCCACGGGTAAAAGCAAATTTCCTTTTGAGCCCGGCAAAATTGATCTCAGCAAGACTTTCAATAGTACATACTTATACATATTTATGATGGCGAATATAGTATTAGGCCTTATGTTCTTTGACCGGTTTTTGCGTCGCAAGAAAATGAGTTATAATAAAGATTAGCTGCAAATTACTTTCTTAAAAAGTTTCTATTCAAACTCGATTATTCCAAATCTTTCGTAATCGTGATAATTTTCTCTTGTGAGTCGCCAGCTTGAATACGCCGGGCTTCGGTCATAATCTATCCGGTAAAAATTTGCCCGCCACCTTGTTCCGTTAGATGGAGGGGCATTTACTGTTGGTGCAAGTAATGCATAAGGAATAAAAAATTCTGCAGTCCAGGTAAATCTGCCACCTTGCTTTGCCGGCTTATTAATATTGATAGCATGTATAGTTTTTCGCCTGCCTTCATAGTGCCACGGCTTCCATCCCATCGCGTTGCCTTTGTTATTCAGTATCATTATCGGCAGTTCATAATTCAATGGCGATAATTCGTATTCAAAATAAGCGGGCAAGGTCGTATCCGGTCGCAGGAATAATTCTACCACATCTTCATTATATAATGCGCCATAATCTTCCGTTATGGTTGCGGTGATTGCGCTGTCTTCGCATTTATACAAACAATAAACGCCCTTATCAGAATATAATATTTTGAAAGTCGTTTCATATGAAGTGCTTCCCAGGCTATCAGCACGTATTCGCCATCCCTGTTTTTCAAGAGTCTCTTTGTCGCGCTGTGTAATTGCATTCCAATCTGCAGTATTCCATTCTGCAGCGCTTCCATCGCCCGTTATTGTAAAATCATTGGTATGTTTTACAATTAAATTATCAGTAGATAAAGTAGAAGATTTTTGTGCAGGCAGTAACGCCGGTATAAAACAAACGAGAAAAATGGAAATAAGACAACGCAATAAAAATTTCATTGAAATAATTTTTGAATTTACCGCCCTATTTCTTCTTCCATTCTCTTCCAGGTTGATCAACCCGAAACATTTCTATGTTCTGCCGATCCTGTAGTGTTACATAAACTGTTCTTCCGTCTTTACCACCAAAGGCTACGTTGCTCGGCTTTTTACCCGCCAATATTATTTCTTCCAATAATTTTCCCCCGGGTGAAACTTTTGCAACGGTTCCTTTACCATGTCTTGCAATGTACAAGTTGCCATCAACATCGCAACGCATACCATCCATTCCAAAATCAGGAAACTCAATGAGCACTTTTTTGTTACTAACTGTACCACTGTCCGACAGATCGTACACCCAAACCTTGCGTTGTACCGATTCATTTACATATAAATGTTTTCCATCGGGGCTCACTTCAATTCCATTTGTTGTACCCATATTATCTTCAAGAATCTGCATCTTTCCGTCAGTATCTATACGCCATATTCTGCCGGTGCTATCTTTCCAGTTTGGATCACTTGCATATAACCTGTCTTTACTATCAATAGCAATATCATTAGGTTGATTCATGGTACTATCATGAGCATACACACTTATTTGTTTATCGGCCATATTCACTTTAAGAATATTGTGATTAGTGTAATCGGCAATCATCATGTCGCCGTTGCTGTTAAAGCGAATGCCATTGCCTATACTGCTATCGGGCAACTCTATAAAAATGCTTCCTTCTCCAGCCGGCGTGATCTTACCGATTGTTCCTTGTTTTGAATAGTTTACCGCATACACATTGCCATCATTATCAACTGCAGGGCCTTCTGCCCCGGAAGTAAAACTATTAACTGGTGTAAAGTCTGACGATTTATATAATTCATTTGTACTGGTATTTTCACCTGACTGGTTACAAGCAAAAGCAACAACAATTAAGACAAGGAGAAAGATTGAAATTAATTTTTTCATTAAATAGTTTTTAAATTTTATTGTTTTTACTTACTTACTTTTTACATAGATCGGATCTGCAATTCCATTAAGATCATAAACAATCCTGCCGCCCTTTATCGTCATCGCACATTCGAATTTTTGTTTGCCTTCTACCTTATAACCGGTTTTATCATAGAACCCGAAATCTCCCTGCTTTAAATCCAGGATAGCGACATCACCAATCGCACCAATAGAAATATTGCCCAATTCTTCACGATGAATAACCTGTGCCGGGCTCCAGGTACTTGCTTTGATCACTTCATTTAAAGGCATGCCCATCAGCAAAAATTTCGACATGATATCCAGTTCGTTTTTCATGGATGCATTCATACTTCCCGTGTGTAAATCGGTACTAATAGTGTTAGGATAAAATCCTTCTTTGATCGCAGGAATGGCCTGCGTAAAATTGAAGCTTGCTCCGCCATAGCCCACATCAAAGATGATCCCTTTTTTTCTTGCATCCCAAATAAAAGGTTTCACTTTATGTGTTGCTTCATCCACAACAGTTTCTCTTATATCTCCATCCAACACGGTATATGTATGTGTATAAATATCTCCCGGCCTTAAATGTTTCATGTACAGTTCTTCAATAGATAAAGGCGGATTTGCACCACCAAAGTCAACCATAACTGGTATACCTGCCTGTTTCCCCGCTTCTACTGCACGGTCAACCGGTGTCCAGTCATGCCCTTCAAAATGCGCTACTTTAAAGCCGACAATATAATCCTTGTATTCCTTAGCCACCATGGCGCTAAGTTTTGGATTCATATCATCAATATCCTGTTCCCAGGCGCCACCGCGCATTCCTTCGCCAACAATATTTAAGAACGAAAGCACCCGTGTTTGAGAATTATCGATCACATTTTTTTTGAACTCCGCAAAAGATTTCCAACCCGCACCTCCTGCATCAGCGACTGTAGTTACGCCCACACGAAAGGTAAAACCATCGGGCGGTAATGCCACTAACCCATTGCTGAGATAATGATCCGGCTCGGTGCCAAAGAAGACATGTGTATGCAAATCAATAAGACCAGGCATTACATACAGTCCTTTTGCATTCACAACCTGCGCGGCCTGTTTTCCATCAATATTTTTTGACATCGCCGCAATTTTTCCATCCTTAATGGCAACATCCATTATTGCATCAATATTATTTTTTGGATCAATCACATGCCCGCCTTTAATAACTATATCATAAGACTGCCCAAAAACGGAAGCGCTAAAAAAAATGATAAAGGACACAAGTAAACATTGTATTTTTTTCATGATGCTGTTTTACGATTTTTTAATAAAGGTTTAAAAAAACTGAAAATATTTTTATGTACAACCCCATCGAAAAGAAGGTCATTATTTTTTGCGAAGCGCCGAAACCTCCACGCTTGTTATGCTATCTGTATTATTATTAAAATGTTTCCTGATGTAAGTTAACACCTGCGCAATTTCTTCATCTTTTAAAAAACTATGTTGTGGCATGATGCTGTTATACGGTTTGCCATTCACAACAATAGGTTCATTGAGCCCGTTGAGCACAACATTTATAAGCTTGTGCTTATCACCACTCACCCAGTCAGAATTTTCTACCGGCGGGAAGCGGCTGCCATCGCCTTTACCATTATACTGGTGGCAGGATATACAATAGGTGCGGTACACCTGTGTGCCGGGCAGGCCTTTTTCTTTATAAAGATTATCGCTCACCTCATCAGGAGTACGAATGTTTGAATTCGCTTTTCTTTTTTCCATTGCTGCTAATTCGGCGTCGCCAAATTTGCTTCTGTCCCCTTTATACATGATCCTCCATATTTTTCCTTTTCGCGAATCACTTACATACAAAGAACCATCAGGCCCCATTGCTAAACCCATGGGCCTATACTTTGCGTCACTTGTACTTTCAACAGGATCCACACCGGCAAAGCCATCGGCAAATACTTCCCAATCCCCGGAAGGCTGACCGTTCTTAAATGGAACAAAGCAAACGAAATAGCCCGCCTGCGGGTAAGGCGCCCTGTTAGTAGAGCCGTGGAAGGCAATAAAAGCTCCATGGTTGTAACGTTCCGGGAACTGGCTGCCCTCATAAAACAATAAATCATTTGGCGCCCAGTGGCCGGAAAAACCCATAACGGGTAGTTGTACGGAAGAATCTCTTGCAGGCATTTTTCCATCACCCCCGTATTCCGGAGCCAGCACATTTTTCTTTTGAATCTGGTCATAATAACTGTAGGGCCATCCGAAATTATTTCCATCTTTCACGCGAAGAAATTCTTCTGACGGCAACACCGCACTTTGCCATTGCGTAAACTTATCGGGCCACAGCATATGCAGGTCGTCCCTGCCATGCATTACTATGTATAAATTTTTATCATCCTTGTTCCAATCCATAGCGACCACACTTCTTATGCCGGTGGCGAACTTCCTTCCATCGCTTTGTTTCAGACCTGTTTTATTCGCATCAAACTGCCATATGCCCGCATAATTATCCAATTCAGGACAAGGATCAATCCCCGCAAATCCCGGGGTACCTCCCGGGGTTCTTACCAAATCCTGGCATGCATTAGAAGGAGCGCCAAACGGAACATACATATGTCCTTTATCATCAAAAGCAACAGGCTTTGTAATATGCCAATGTGAGCCCAGGGAATATTCTTCTGTAAGAACCACTTCCGTGGGGCTTTCAGGAATCAACTTGCCGGGAGTCAGTTTATTTCTATACACGACCAGTTCAGATGCATAATATAAATAGCCATTGTGTATTCTCATACAATTAGCCATGCTGCCTTTATTATCATAATCCCCAAAACGAACTATGGAATCAGCTTTACCATCATTATTCACATCTCTCAAAGCCACATTTCCGCCCTCTCCTTTTTTGGAATAACTTAGCTTCACATATATGTCCCCGTTATCATTTATGGCAATATGACGAGCGGGGCCGATACTATCTGCAACAACAACTGCCTCAAAATTACCAGGCAAAAACAACCCTCCGTTACCGGGATCACCTTTTGGCAATTCATTGCCCTGGTTACATTGCATTGCACTTATTGCGATTAGCAACAAAAAGAATGCAATAAACTTTTGTATTAATCTTTTCCTTTTAAACATTATATCTCAAAAAGGTGACTCTTCATGTTATAAAAATCTCTCTACGGCTTCCATGGCTTCGCAGATAAACCATTCAAATCCCAAACTATTTTCCCCGCACGAATGGTAAGCTCTGCTTCCAGTTTATGATTACCATCAAGCCGGTTTCCGGCAGCATCAACAAAACCAAATTTGCCATTCAATAAATTAAGCACGGAAACATCTGCATCGGAACCCACTGAAAGATTTCCCAGATCACTTCTTTTAATTGACAATGCAGGGTTCCAGGTCGCATGCGCAATAACATCCTGCAGCTTCATTCCAATCGCCATATATTTTGACATTACATTCAACATACTTTTCATTCCTGCATTCATACTGAAACGATGAAGGTCTGTCCCAAAGGAATTAGGCACAAGGCCCTGGTGAAATGCTGGTATAGCCTGGCTAAACCAGAAGCCTGCGCCTCCATGGCCAACATCAAACAACACGCCTTTCTTTTGTGCAGCAATCACAAATGGGCGTAATTTATTTTGGTCATCAATCACGGGCATTCTTTCAGAAATCTGTTCATAAGAATGAGTGATAATATCACCCGGGCGCATTTTATTTAACTGGTCTTCCAAACTAAATTGAGGAAGGTGACATTCAACAAAAAGCGGCACACCCGTTTGTTCACCCGCCTGTAACGCCCTGTTAAACGGCGTCCAATCGTTGCCTTCATAATGTCCAATCTTCACGCCGACAATAATGTCTTTATACTTCCTGATCACCGCCACTGCGGAATCCACATTCATGTCAGCAATATTTTCCTGGTATGGTCTCCCATTCATGCCATCGGCCGCAATATTTACAAAGGAGAGAATGCGTGTCTGGGATTTATCAATAACCTGTGTTTTGAACAATGGAAAATTTCGCCACCCGGAAGTGCCTGCATCCACTACCGTTGTAACACC
>JBBSBD010000329.1:0-6304 GCA_038251675.1 Chitinophagales bacterium
GAGGCAAAGAAGGAAATTTTTGAGAGCCATTTTACACCAGTAAACATATTAAATCCAATCCTGGTATCAGCCCGCAGTCCCTTAACGGTAGCGGGTGGCATATTGAATGGACGGCTGAGGAGATTTCCAAATGAATAAGCCGTTAATATATCTTCAACTGGCTGATCAATTTTTTTGTAAAACCCATTTAGTGAAATGTGGGAGCTTGCGTCAAATAACCATTTTGCGCCAACTCCAAAATTATCTATAACGGCATTGTCCAAAAAAGGATTGCCTGATTTCACCAGGAAAGAAGCGGCATCATAATAATTATAGGCATTCAATTCTTGTAGCAGTGGCCGGCTAATTGTTCGGGCATAGTTGGCGCTTATCTGTAAGGGTTTTACGGGAGAATACATAACATTTGCCGAAGCCAGCAGATTAAACCGGATCTGCCTTGTATTGTCATCAATAGTAAAACGCTGGTGATATCTAAGGCCAGGTGCATATTCATATTGAACAGTGGCGGTAGAGCGATTATCAGACTCCAGCCGAAGCCCGCCCTGGAAAAAAATGTTATTTAAAAAACGGCTATCCACATATAAGTAAGAGGCGGCTACATTAGATGCCCCAAAATAATTTCCCCGTTTAGTTTGTCTTATTGTTTCATTATCCAGTCTGCTGAGGTTGCTGAAATAATTTGTTACTGTTAATCCGCCGGGAAAATAATTATCGGCTGAAAGAATATTATCCGGCGTAAAATATCCTTTCCCTTTTACCAACAACAGATCGCTTACAAAATTTCTGCTAATACTTTGGATGTACAATCCGCCATTTAAAATTTGCGGATGCCGGAAAAGATTTACCTGTACTTTTAAATTTACTGAAGCATTAAAATTTTGCTCTGTATAATCTCTCCAAAGCCTGGAGGTATTAGTAAAATTGGAGGCGAAATTTGCCGCTGCGCCTGATAGCTGTGTGTTAGGATTAAAGTCCGGAGAGAGAGGAGTGGCAATTTCAAATAAATCACTATTTGAACTGTCCCGTCTCAATAAGAAATTTCTTTCATCAGGGTTTTGCCGGCGATTATAATTATAAGTTGCCTGCCAATTAATATTGAAGTTTTGATCTTCACCAAAAGTATGATCGCCTGCTATTTGCGTGTATAAAAATTTATACGCTTCTGTCTTGTAAGAAATGCCCTGGTTAGCCAACGTATCTTCATCCGGTTTTGAAATATTGTTTCTTACAGAAAGGCTGTTAGAAAGTTGGTTGCCGAAATAGTTTCTTATACTGATTTTATTGTTCCTGAAATAAACCGAAGCATTTAAAGTACCTCCGATTTGCGACAGATAATTATAATTTACATCCCGGGATTGAGAGCGGATTAATTTTTTAGAGGGATCAGAAAAAGGATACTGATTATTAATAACATCAGGAAATACCTGAACCTGTGATTCCTCAATCAGCTCTTCACTTGTATGATTTAAAAATCCAATGATTCCGATCGTTAAGTCTTTTTTCGTTTTAATGATTTTGCCAAAACCAATTAAGACTCTGTCATCCGGAGCCGACTTGCCATAACTCTTCGGGCCAAGATTATTATTAAGCGTTTTGGAAAGATCCGTTTGCTCCTGCACATTTTTTTGTGTAAAAAATATCTGCGAACGTGTAGTGGGAAAGCCGGCAGGAAGATCTCTCATGCTACCCGGAAAGCTTAAGAACTGGAATGAATTTTTTTTATCGCCAAAAAACTCTTTGCCTTGTGTATCACTTGAAAATCCGCCGCCAACCTGAAGCAGGAAAAAATTTTCATCAGGCATGTCTTTCGTTTTTATATCTATAGTGCCGCCGGCGAAATTAGCTGGCAAGGAAGACTTTGATGATTTATGAAGCGCGACCTTTTCTATACTTTCCACCGGCAAAATATCGAGCGGATAATATCGGGAGGTAGTGTTGGCTGTATTTATAACCGACCCGTTTAAAAGAACCTGGTTGTATCTTCCTCCCAACCCCTGTATTCGTATTGATTGAATATTCTGATTGGGATAGCTGTTCTCTACAATTACTCCATTCAGGCGATTTATTAATCTTGCAGCATTTTTATCTGTACCCGGCTCTATGGATTCTGCATTTATAATGTCAGTTATAGTACTGGAATTATTTAAAGAATTATATATAATTTCTGATTTTTCTTTTGCAAATGTTGTATTGAAAATCGCCTGGTTACTTTCTGCAGAGTCCAGTTTAATTTGTTGATTATTGCCATAATTATTTTCGTGGGCAAGAGGCAGCAACAAAACATTCAATGTGCGACCAGACAATGAATCAACAATTACTTTTTCAATTACTTTAGTTTGATAGCCGGGAAAACTGAAATATAATTTGTGAGAACCCCTGGATATTCGGATTGTATATTTACCGGTTTGTAAAGTTGTGAAAGTTTCGCCTGTACTATCTTTTGAGATATTTACGCCTTGCAGAGCTGTGCCTGAAGAACCATTTGTAACAGTACCTTTTATGATGCCATACTTCTGGGCTAAAGCGCCGTTGTATGTTATTAAACTAAAGAATGAAAGAAGTAATGCCCTGGTTAAAAAGCCTGAATACTTCGCCAAAAGATTAAAATTCATTCTTCATTTTCTGTTTGGCCACAAATCTAAATGAACACAGATTAGCCCATGTTACGCCCTCGTTAACTTATGATTAAGAATTAGGTTGTCAACAATAAAACTGAGTTGTCAACATAAAATCATTGCAGTAACTCTATGGCTTTTTCTAAAATGGGATCTTTGCCAATCGTTTCTTCGAATGGTGTAATGCCCACATTAATATCAGGTTGAATTCCATTTTCAATAGGGAGATTATCCGGTGAGAGCGTAACGGTTGAAGAGTATTGTAGTTTCCACCCGTTGGATAAAAGATAGTCAGCAGGAATACTTCCTCCTCCTCCCGTTTGATCGCCAACTATTGTAACATTTGGTAAATAAGACATGTACATTACAAAATCATTGCAGGCGCTAAAACATGCTCTGTTGGTCAGCAGGACTATGGGCTTATTATAGAAGTTTATATCCGGAGAAACATAGACGGGTTCTTTGTCATAAAAATCATTATGGCCAGGCCCGCTTTTTTTCATTTCATACCTTATTAATTTCTTTTCATTAATAAACCTGCTAAATAGTCTTTCAGCAATGGAAACCTTACCCCCTGAATTTCCCCTCACATCAATTATACAACCTTTAGCAGTTGATAAATCCTCAAAGATTTTATCGAGGTCGTTCTCAGAAATATCTTTAGAAAAAGAGGAATAATAAATGTAACCAATGCCTCCTGCGAGCTTGTAAAGTGTAGGACCGGCCTCGTTATACTGATTATTCAAATAATTTTTCTTAATATTATTTAAGTTGAAATTGCGTGCGTATGAAGTATAGAAATTTACGTAAGTAAATGTGTCGTGAGGTGATAATAATGTGACATGGCCGTCTTTTAAAATCTCCAAAGTTTTTGATAGTTGCGTAAATAATTGAGAACTGTTTAAGTCTTTAAACTTTGAAATGTTTTGATTATATGTACTATCCCAGTCTATTCCTTTTACGCCAAACAATGCATAATTTTTATCCATTGCCTGCCAAAGGTCTTTGAATACTGCTTCGGCATTGGTTGCCGGTTCTTTTAGTTCTAAAGCTTTCTCACAGGAAGTAGCACAGGTAAACGCCAGGAAAAGTATAAGCGCTTTAAAAAGTTTTTTTCGAAAAAAAGTTACAAGCATTTCTAAAATTTGTAAGTATATGAAATGCCCGGTTGATGATTCGCCTCCAGTACCTCTCTTGAAGTTTTCAGGTGATAGAAGTCCCAGCGATAGGTAAGAGAAATAAAATGCTTACCGGCTATTTCTTTTTCAACTGCGAATGAGTTTGTAATGCGAAATATTTTTGCAATTGCCGCAATTTGATTTTGGCTAAAAAAGAGGCCTAAGCCATGATTGTTTTTTAAATCGCTATTGTAAAATTCATCACTCAAATACGGTGATTGTGAATATGAAAATAATAGGGGAAGAATGATTCTGTCGGAGAATGCAATTCCATCAAGAACCTGCGGCAAATAATAATTTATTTCAGTAACAGGACCTATTGATACCAACGTTTCAAACGACCTGTGCATATTAATAAAGCCATTATAAATTCTTTCTGCGTATAATAATTGCAAGGCGCCTCCGGCTTTTATTTGTAAGCGATTATTTTCAGATGCCAAATACCACAGGGCATTATAATCCAGGTTAATAATCTTTTGATTTAAAACATCATTTGGAAATTTATCCGCCTTTAATTTTCCTTTTGTAAATAAGCCTTGTATTTCATGCTCCATTCGTGTTCGCCGGAACTTTAATGATAATGAAGCGCCGGGATTAAATCCTTTAAAAGGAATCGAACTAAACTTGTAATCAATAACAGAAGAATTACCGGCAAAAGCTTTTATTGATACCAACAAGCTTTTTTCATTTAAATTACCCTGGCCTTCCATGTTGCTGCTTAACAAAATAAAAAAAAAGAAAATCAATGAAAGGCGGCCTGACAAATTAAAATATTTTGGTATCACAGCTTTCCTTTGATGGTAATTCATGTTGATATAAATGCCGCAATATCTGAAATATGTTTTGCAAAAATGGGGATGTAATATTAATTTAAAGAGAAGAAATTATTACTTATTTAATAAGGAAATAATGGTTTCTGCCAGTATCCTTTGAGCATGCCGGATAATAATTTGCTAAAATACGCTGATGATATTTAGCCTTTTTGGTATAGGCGCATTTACTAGCATTTACTAATTATAAGGAACCGTCAAATAAGCTCCTCCCTCACTAAAGGCATTTGCATATAATTTCCCATCTATTAAAATACTCCAGGAATAAATTGTGTCAGCAGCCGTTTCTTTAAAAACTGAAATACCAATGCCCGCGCCTGATCCTTTTCTAAACTGATACTGAAATAAGCCATGATATATTTGACCTGATTGAAATATACTATTTGAATCTATAAAATTTACTTTGATACCAGTACCCTTTATTATATATAATATTGTCTTTACAGTTGCCTTGTTATCTATGTAGTCATCCTGCTTGCCTTTCTTGCAGGAGCTGACCATACAAAGAAAAAGGATGCACCAAAAGAAATGTTTGCCTTTTGAAATCATTAAAACACTCGTTTAAAAGATTGGGGAAAAAGTAGCGTAAACTACAAGATTAAATACTTGAAAAACCACAAATTATTAAACGTAACAAATAATTAATACGAGGAATGATTTGAGGAATAGCCATAAAAAGAGAGCTTGTCCACTCGTTGGATTGATATCAGCATCATGCAAGAAAATGAAAAGGAAAGTCTTCGACAGTTTATTAAAAAACATTAAATACAGCCACCGGTATAATGAAGCAATAATATTTGCTGTGAACGATTTGAAATTATTTTTTGTTGCGCGATTGACCTTATGTTCAATATTACCCAAATCTTTGATCTGTATCGGCCAAAGCATTGCCTTTTGATAAGCTAAATCTTAGAGATAAGGAAAGTAGGGATATAATTGCTTTCATCCAGGCACTTAACAGCAGGTGATTTACTTCTTGTTTTTATAAAATTGTGCCGACGAAACAACCTCGAATAATCATTTCTATCCATGATTTTATACAGGCTGGCTAATAACTAAGGAAAATTTCCTTTTTAATTTTAGAAACCTGATTTCAAAAAACTCGTAGGAAATTGCTGCAATAATGATAGTGACCGCCAGTACGATTACCAGATACAAAATCTCATAGTTAAAAACATTATTCCGAAAAGTTTTTTTAAACAATATCAATGCAACCTGTGCAATGCTTGGATGAAAAAGGTAAATGCCATACGAATATTTGCCCAAAAGTTTTAACCAGCCTATTTCAAAATTGAATAAGAAATTACCCGTTACGGCACTTAATATCATGTAACCAAAAAGAATTGCAGGGACTGTGTCTAAAAAGTACTGATCTACAATAGATGGTAGGTGAATAATGTTAAATGCAAAAAGAATGGTAATTAGGATGACCGCAGCCTGCAAAATTTTATTCTTTGTAAGTGAAAAAAATTTCTGATAAGATTCGTTATGAAAGAATAGGAATGCAGCATAAGCCCCTATTGCAAGATGACCAAACCGGCATAAAGTAAATATATAGACAGGATTTCTTGAAGTAGAAATAATGCCTTTTACAGCAAGCAAATGCAAGAACGCTCCCGAAAAAATACCGGTAAAAATAAAAATCAATATCAGCGTATGTGCCCGCTTAAAGCCCGATTTA
>JBBSBD010000330.1:0-6274 GCA_038251675.1 Chitinophagales bacterium
CCCCAAAGGAACTTTCCGTAATTATTATAATAATTTTTCAATGCCTTTAAGGATTGCGCCGGTGTGTAAGGAAACGAACTAACGGCCCCGGTAGGTGCAATACGTCCATCGTCTCTTGAAGGCACGGGCTCATTGGCGCCATAATGATATGGGCCATCACTTGCAGTAAGGCCCCAGCAACTATCGCCATAGCCACTATACTTATTAGGATTCTTTAAGCAATAACGATAAGTGATCAAGGCAATGTCCTGGTTATTGGTAAAATAGTTTGTGTATTTATCGTTGATTAAATGCGGATCGTAACCGAGATAGGAATAATGGGTAAAAAAAAGTGGCCCTCCATTGGACACTCCCACATCCAGTTTTATTCCGAAATAAGTATTGCCATTTGTGTACATAGATCCATCAGTTGTGCCTCCCCAATTAATACGGTATTGTTGGCTGGTACTATCCTGGTTGGCCCAACCACTATAATAAAGACTTGCAGGAACTGCGTGTGTCGGAGAGGCGATCGCAAGCAAATAAGTAACCATTGTTTCATTCCAGCCGGTTAGCCGGTGATTGATGATCCACGCTTTATCAGGTGACCAATGCCAATATAAATATTTGCTGTCGGGATAACGCCTGTACCAATCCCATTCAACGCCTTGCCAGATCGCCGTGATCTTATCGCGGATCATTTTTTCATCTGCATTGTCCTTATCAAAATAAGCCCTCGCAGTTAATAATCCTTGCATTAAAAAAGAAGTTTCAACAAGGTCGCCACCATCATCCCGGGGGCCGAAGAATGGTTCTGCTTTCGCCGTTGGGCCATCAATAAAATGCGAAAAGGCTCCATGAAATTTTTCCGCCCTTTCCAGGAAGTTTACAATCTTAATAAAGCGATTTATCGATTGTTCTCTTGTAATAAATTTTCTTTCCGTGCCAACGATCAATGCCATTATTCCAAAACCCGAAGCGCCTGCGGCAATCATATTTTGCCTTCCGGGAATGTCTTCTTTTGCCAAACCGCTGACTCTTTCTGCATCGTCCCAATAATACCTGAAACAGGCTTCCTGCACCATAGAAAGAAATTCATCATCTGTAGCGGGTTTCGTTTTCACAGAAACCATATTTGATAAATTACTTTCCTTGTATTTGTAATTTAGAAACGAAATTTTATAGCTGTAATTTTTCCCGGTCACTCCTGTAAAATCAGTGTAGCGGTTAACTTGCGGAGATTGTATACCTGCTGCCTTGAAATCTTTTCCATTCTCTGAACGATAAATTTTTACATATTTTATTGCCTTATCAGAAATGAGTTTCCATGAAATATCTACATGCTTTGCATAACCTTTGGCAGAAAGAATTACCGGTTTTAAAATAATGTTTGTGTCCATATTTACCGGTAAAAATTCTATATCATCTATATACATGGTATGCTTTTCCCCTTCGCGGCCATTTTGTGAAAATTGAAATCCTATAACATCATCCGGGATTTTATGTGCGCCATTAATAAATGTTGCGGAAGGAACTTTAATAACAGACCACGCGTTTACGACATCTGTCGCGAAAGTTATTTTCTTTGAAAAAGAACTGTCGTTAAATACCAGGCAGAACGATGGAAATTCATCCTGCACTGTATTTGCGGCGGTATAAATGCTGAAAGAAATAAACGCAACCGGTTTAAAATGATCCTGGCCTCTTATATTTTCCCTGTAAACATTAGCTTCCCAGTTTCCTCCCAGCCCATTTACATATTCCAGTTTTAATGCATTGCCGGGCGTATGAAATATTTTGTCACTTACAGGCAATCTTCCTTTTTTATTGGTAACAGGGGAAGGTGATTGCGTAGATGTATTACTAAAAAAATAATCTCCCTGCATCATACTGTTTTTGAAAATAGTGTAATCATATAAATGCTCCTGCGCATTTGCCGATACAGAACAAATCAAAAAGTATAAGACCAATATTTGTTTCAAATCTGTTTAGTTTAAATAAGGACTTTCAAAATCCAATTTTTTCAAACCTGTTTTTACTTCGGGGCAACTCATAAAAAGTTTCCATAATAATCCTGTTCTATAATTTTCCATCATTACAACAATCGGGCCCTGGTCAATAGCAAGGTAGCGTTTGGGATACCAATCAGCAGTCTCGCTAAAGGCATCATAAAAACCATACTGGTCCCATATCTTATCTCTCATGTCGCTGTACCAATGTTTCATGGCGGCCATTGATTGATCCGGCGTGTAGGGAAACGATGATAGCGCGGCTGTTGGAGAAATTACTCCCAAATCATTTTCTTCTCCCGGAGCATGAGCAGCATATCCATTTACAGAATAACTAGCAGTAAGTCCCCAATCATTTGGACCGTATCCTTTAAATTTTTTTGGGTTTTCTACACACCATTTATAATTGATCAGGGCGAGGTTTGTATTTTCTTTCCAATAATCAGCGTATCGATCTTTTAATCTATGGGGGTCAAGACCGAGGTAAGAATAGTGTGCCCAAAACAAAGGACCGCCGTAAGGATTATTTCCCTGGTAATGCATTTGCAACGTGTCGCCGTATTCTACATGAATGGATTTTATTTTTCCATTCTCTCCCCAGCCTTCATGATAGGCTGCTGCAGGAATGGAATGTGTGGGTGATGACGCTGCCAATATGTAGGTGATCAATGTTTCATTATATCCATGAATCGGGAAATTCATTTTCCATCCATTATCCGGACTCCAGTGCCAATACAAAACATTTTGGCCATGCCGGTACCAATCGAATTCAACTTCTTTCCATAACTTATCGATTCTTTTGGCGACAGATTTTTCTGCTTCATTACCATCTCTAAAATATTGGCGGGCACAAAGTAAGCCCTGCAGCAAATAAGACGTTTCTACCAAATCGCCGCCATCATCATTTTTACTAAATGGCTTAACTTTCCCTGTTTCACCATACCACCAATGCGGCCATGCTCCATGAAAGCGGTCGGCCGTTTCTAAAAAGTGAAGCGCTTTCTCGAGTCGCTGCCTTCCTTCGTCACGGGTAATAAAGCCTCTTTCAATTCCCACTAAAATTGCCATAATACCAAAGCCGCTGCCACCGCTGGTAACAGTGCTTTTATCATTTTCAGGATATACATTATCTGCATGAAAGCGTTCTCTTGCAAGCCCGCTTGTTGGCTCCGCTCCATCCCAGAAATATTCAAAAGTTTGTTTTTGCACGAGGTTGAATAAAGCTGAATCTGAAATATTTTTATTTGAAACAGTAGTGTTATCAACAGTTAGATTTTCCGATGTTTTACTGTCTTGCTGTGAAGAAGACCGGCAGGAGACAAATAGTATGGAGGCAACGAAAAAATATTTTAGCATAAGAAGCAATCTTTTTATAAAAATACAATAGTATCAGGTATGGGCACTGATCAAATTTGCTTGTTTACTGCACCTGATATTTCTGCCAAGTAATTGTTGAGAGGCGGAAGAATTGGCATGAGCATAAGAGTTGGCCCCGCCTGGTAGTTTCTGTGAAAAAGATAAAACAGACCTGTAAAATTTATATCTGCAATTGAGATGCAAACCGGTAAGCAGAAAGTTGTATTAGCGCAACTGCAATACAAAAAGGCGAACATTAATTATTTGAAAATCAATACCTGATTTCGTATTGAAGTCTGGCTGCAGTGGCATATATTTATGTGTTATGTGGTATTTCAAATGCCCTGCAACAAATTGACAATCGATAATCTTATAGTAATAAAAGGTGGAGCATACAACGACATAACAAAAGCGTTGAGAAAATGGATTGAACTTTATTCAAAAGACCTTCAAGACGGTTTGACTTTTCAACTTTTTAAAAGCGGATGTGGAAAACATATCATACAAGTAGACAAGAGACTTGATAACGAAAGATTTTACTATCTAATAAACTATTTGAATTATCCAGAAGGAATTGAATATAAAATTAACATAGAAGGTTTCACGAGAGGAAAAGAAGAAAATAAACTTAAAGACAAGAATTTATTGGTTTACATTTCCCCAACTGACAAAGACTATGATAATGTTTTTGTGACTACTTCAGGGAACGAAACTTTTAAAGTGGATTTTGGTGGAAAAATAACAGAAACACAAGAAAGTAAAACCTTCAACATGCCAACTGACCTGACGTTTGAAAAACCTGATTTGCTCATAGTTAACAAAAAAGAGTCTATCAAGAAAAAAAATATACCTGATAAAAGTAGCATTGAGAAACGCTTTAAATGGATTTCATTAGTTGCGCTATGCTTAACATTAATCAGCCTTGTCGTATCTATTTACGACCCACACGCATTTGTAAAATTTACTTTCTTTTTGGGAATAGGAATTGGTGTGTGGTTCTTCGGTGACTACAAAATGTTGCAATTGGATAAATATTATATTTACGGCTTATTGATTTCAACGGGGTTTTTGGGATACGCAATATTTGTTAAGCAGGAATTGAACTTCAATGTCGGAATAGTTGACTTGGGTGCTTTATACCCACTAACATTATTGGTCATTCAAAAGCCAACAAGATTAATTTATAAATATTTCTTAAACAGAGAGCCTGTAGTTGACAGACCACCACCAACTTTTTGGGATGGCGTTTACATCTTGATATTATTCTTAGGATTCACAGTTTTACCTTTTATAATAATGGACAGTTTGAAATAAAAGGAAAAACACCACATAACAAGAGGCTTGCTTCTATGCTGGCTGACGTGCATGTTCTCATCTTTTGTAATGCTATCAGCTACAGTCCGGGCAGGAATTTCATTGTTCAGCTTTTGTATATATCTTCATCTTTAGTTTTTCAATTGAGCTAACGTTGTGGGCTGAACAATATAAATTTCCAGCACAGCAGCCAGCCCTATCGTAAGCTGCTATTTTTATGAAGCTCTCAATTCTAACAACATTTTTGACAAGTCTATTATTTATTGGCTGTTCTAACGGACAGACAAATACTAATTCTGTTGCAACAACACAACAAAATAAGACAATGGATAATTTTCAATACACTCTAAAATCTCAGCCTCCGCAGGTGTCCCTTCTTGTTCCGAAGCCCAACCTATCCGCTCTTGAGAGTCGAGGCTTGGTCATGACCAGCCGGAAAAATAATGGATGTCTTTATCTATTCACAATTTGTCAATGATTAATGTTGACAAAGGAAGGGGCGACATCAGTCAACTCAAAAGTATACCTCAAAGCCCCGCAAACTGTTTTTTAAAGCGGAGCTTTTATGGGGGCTTTTCGGATACTTTTCTTAATGTTGTATGCCATAAGACTTCAATGCAAACAGCTCTTACGACGCAGCAAGCATATTTTTACACACCCTACTAATGCAAAGACAAATTACAAAAGACAACTCATCTGGCATAGTTCGGGTAGAGAACGACAAACTTTTTTGGAAGTTTGAAAATAAAAATATTCTAGAAGTAGACATGGAAGCCGTTGTTGTTATTGGTGAATATACAAATTCAGACGGACCTTATTTTGACGATTGGTTTTTGACTTTTGTAACCAAAGACGGACAATGGTATAGTATTCCATGGTATACTGACAACATTGACGAGGTGACACAATATTTAACTAATAGATTTCATCAAAACTTAAGTGCAACTCATTTAGCAAACTCTACCAATTGGAAATCCGTTATTCGATATCCACTGCATTTAGAAGGCAAAGCACTTTTCACTTTGACACCCTCAGACAACTATAAAGCACCAAAAACATTTTTTGACAAAATCTTATCATCAGTTGGTTTTGGTGGTTTTGACACGACACAGAATATTGCATTGACCGAGGAAGTTAAGAATGAAGTGACGAATGCCAGCCGGTAACAAAAGGTTTCAGTCTCCGCAGGTGTACCCTCTTGTTCCGAAGCCCAACCTATCCGCTCTTGAGAGCCGAGGCCTGGTCTCATGACCAGCCGGAAAAATAATGGATGTCTTTATCTATTCAAAATTTGTCAATGATTAATGCTGAACATTTTGCCCGCCTGATGATTTGTATAAAAAAAGATAAAACAAAAACTGAAATCAACTTCGCAGAATTGGGGTGAGGCATATATTTATGTCTAAGCAGCCATTAGTGCGAACTTTATTTATATCAAGAGTAAATTAACATGCTTATCAAATCATCAGACTTTTGCTATAAATTCCTGACCATGTTGACCCACTATTCCTGTTCATGTTGACCCACCATTCCTGCATGTTGACCCACCCATAAAAATATATTTTGGTTAGGTTTATTCTTGCATGTTGACCCACCGCGATTTGGCGGGCAGTCCC
>JBBSBD010000331.1:0-6255 GCA_038251675.1 Chitinophagales bacterium
TATCATATTCCAGGACCTTAGATTATTTCCAGGAATGACTGTAAGGGAAAATCTTGAAATAAAACGTCTGTTGGATCCTTATCATCCTGCGGAAATAATCGAAGAAATGACGGAACGGTTAGGCATTAGATCAAAACTGGACAAGCTTGCCAAAACCTGCAGCTATGGTGAGCAGCAGCGAATTGCCA
This sequence comes from Chitinophagales bacterium, assembly GCA_038251675.1. Taxonomy (GTDB): domain Bacteria; phylum Bacteroidota; class Bacteroidia; order Chitinophagales; family Chitinophagaceae; genus Ginsengibacter. The sequence continues at coordinate 189 of JBBSBD010000331.1, forward strand.
TTATTCGATCCCTCATGCAGCCTTTCGATTTTTTATTGCTCGATGAGCCCTACAGCCATCTTGATGATGCAAACCGGCTCAAAGCAACCAAACTGATATATGAGGAATGCGAAAAACGAAATGCTGCGATGATTTTTGCAGATTTGAAAAGACTTGATTTTTTAAAAGGAGAAAAGGTGGTAATGCTCTGATTGATTAACCTTACATAACAATGCCCGTTTCATATAAACATATACAGCCATTACTTATTACAGGGAAAAACACTTTCTCCAAATGGCTGGGCTATCTCGGGCTAGGCATCGGAGTGCTGATATTACTGGTTTCCATTCAAATGTTTATAAACATTCAGCAGTTACTTAAAGAAAATAATCCAAGAAAAAATGGTTATGATTTCCTATCAATTTCCAAAACCATAACTAATGATAACATGGGAAAGGATAATACCTTTAACGATTCTGACCTGGCAGGGCTGGAAAAGCGTCCTGAAATTGAGGGCATATCTCCCCTGATCGCAAATCAGTTCAGGGTAAAAGCAACAGCCGGTGACATCATTCCCTTCAGTACAGATCTTTTTCTTGAAAGCCTTGACAACGATTTTATTGATACGGTGCCTCCGTCCTTTACGTGGCAACCGGGTCAGCTTACAGTACCCATAATTTTCTCTTCTGATTTTTTAGAAATGTATAATGTATTTGCGCCGGCCCAGGGACTGCCGCAACTTTCTGACAGGACCATTTCTTCTGTGAATATTATCCTTGAATGCTACGGCCCCGATGGTATGCAAAATTTTAAAGGAAATATTATTGCTTTAAGCGACCGCGTAAATTCGGTGTTGGTTCCAAAGACATTTCTTGAATGGAGCAATCTTCATTTCGGCGGCGTATCTAAAGTTCGCCCTTCAAGAGTTTTCATAAAAACAAAAGATGCAAATAATCCCCAACTCATAAACTACCTGGAGAATCAAAACTTTCATCTTAATAAAGACAAGACCAAATTCGGGAGAGTAAAAGGAATATTGCAAAATATTGTAAGTGCGCTGGCAATATTCGGCATACTCGTAATAGGGCTTGCCCTTATGCTTTTTTCATTTTACCTGCAGTTGATGATCGCAAAAAGTAAAGACAATCTTCAACTGCTTCTCACACTTGGTTATTCTCCGAAATGGCTTGGAAATAGTGTAGTAAAAACCTGGCTTCCTGTTTATATATCCATTATTTTCATAGCGCTGTTAATTACGCAACTTCTCCATTTTCTGTTTATAAATCTCACAATTATTGGCAGCTCAGATCTTAGCTGGTCGCTGCATTGGGTGGTTTACGTTACGGCTGCTGGCTTGCTTGCTTTAACTTTATATATAAATTCCAGGCTGGTAAAAAAAGAATTGAGTGAAATAGTTTAGGATCAAAAAGTACAATACACCTGATGATAATTTTGATCTGTTTAAACTCGTAAAAGCCCTCTTATAACTTGTAAGAGTCCGCATAGTTTCTAATTGTATTTTCCGTATGCAGAAAACTTTTCAAATTATATTTTCATAAATAATAGCAGCCCCCTGCCCCACTCCTACGCACATAGTCGCAAGCCCATATCTTACACCACGTCTTTTCATTTCGTATAGAAGAGTAGTAGAAATGCGGGCTCCGCTGCATCCTAACGGATGGCCGATTGCAATGGATCCTCCGTTTACATTTACCTTTTCAAGATCGAGCCCCAGCTCGTGAATACAGGCAATAGATTGAGATGCAAAAGCCTCGTTCAATTCAATCAAGCCAAGGTCACTTACTGAGAGTCCTGCCCTCTCCAGCGCCTTTCTTGAAGCGGGAACCGGGCCTATCCCCATTATCGCGGGATCTACTCCAGCCACAGCCATACTAATAATTTTTGCCATCGGCTTAATACCATATTTTTTTACAGAAGCTTCATTACCCAAAAACAAAATAGCAGCACCGTCATTTATGCCCGATGAATTTCCGGCAGTTACGGTTCCTTCTTTTACAAATGCGGGCTTTAACTGTGACAATTTTTCCAGCGAAGATTTTCTTGGATGTTCATCCGTATCGAATATAATTCTATCCGTTTTGTTGGGAGTGATTTCAACAGGGACAATCTCATCTTTCCATTTGCCTGCAGCAAGCGCGGCAAAATATTTTTGCTGGCTATCAAATGCAAATTCATCCTGGGCATGCCTGGAAATTTTCCATTGCTTCGCTACGTTCTCCGCGGTTTCTCCCATGGAATATGGAAAGTATTTTTCATTTAATCTTTTATTTGGGAAACGCCATCCTATTGTAGTATCATAAATTTCCGCCTTGCGGGTAAAGGGCCCTTCTGCTTTGCTCATAACAAATGGTGCGCGGGTCATACTTTCCACTCCTCCGGCAAGATAAAGATTTCCATCTCCGCACATTATCGCCCGTGACGCATCCATTATTGCCTGCAAACCACTTGCACACAACCTGTTTACGGTATTGCCCGCTATGGAAACCGGTAAGCCCGCAAGCAAGGCGGCCATTCGGGCAACATTGCGATTATCTTCGCCTGCCTGGTTTGCATCTCCTGCAATTACATCTTCAATATCATTCACGTCGATTTTACCATTCTTTTTTACAATTGCTTCAATCACACAAGCCAGCAGATCATCGGGGCGTACTGTACTTAACGATCCACCATACCTGCCGACCGGCGTTCTTAATGCATCAATCACATAGACTGTTTCCATTGAAATTTTTTTTTAAACTTTTGCAAGATAATTGTTTCGTGTTATTGCAAAAATCTTCAAAGTGAGAGAAAAAAGATTTTAATCTGTTATGGCAAAGGATCTTGTTGAATTTTAATTGGGCCAAATATTTTTTAAGATAAAAATATTTACAATTGAAAACAGGCTGAACAGATTTACGTAAGCATACTTCCATGGCTGTATTTGCGAAAATTTTTTATTTTACTTTTGGAAATATTCGATTTGGTGGTAATGCTAAAACGACACTCCATGAATCTAGAAACAATTGGTAAGCGAATAATACTTTTAGGTTTGATATTGCTTATCATCTTTACTACCATATTTCTATTTAACTCTACAAAACTAAATCTTGGTCCAATAAATACAGAAGTATGGAGCCATTATGCTGGTGTAGTTAGCGGTATTGTTGGGACTATTTTCGCATTAGTTGGCGTTCTATTTCTAATAATAAATTTATCAGAGCAAAGAAAAGTTTCTTCTCGCCAGGAAGTAGAAAATAGGTTTTTTGAATTAATCAAGTTGCATCGTGATAATATAGATGAAATGGGATCTAAGGGGAAAGTAAAAAGAGCTGTGTTTATAGAAATCAAAGATGAATTTCATGAATTACACAAATCAGTTAAATTGAATTACACATTCCAAGATTCTAATAAATCAGAAATCGAATGGCAAAGGGCTTGTATTCAAATTACTTATTTAATTGTTTTTTTTGGAGTAAACAATAGTTCAACCAATTATTTAAAGAAATTAATTAGTGCGATCATTTCAGATGATAAAGCAGAAAAGATTCTTTCATTTTCGCTTTTAGATAGTTTAATCTCAACACATGCAAACATCAAGGAATCAAATCGTTTAGGACTCACAAATTTCTATTTACCTTATGATGGACATCAATCAAGGATTGGACATTATTTTAGACATTTATTTCAGACGGTAAAATATATAAATGATCAACCATCAAACCTATTTAGTTTCGAAGAAAAATATAATTATGCTAAAACCTTAAGAGCGCAATTTTCAACACACGAACAAGCTCTATTTATGTATAATGCGATCTCACCACTTGGTGCACCTTGGGAGCTAAGTAGTGAAATTACAGATGTAAATAATAAATTAATTACAAAGTATAATTTAATAAAAAATATACCAGAAGATTTTACAAGAGACATAAATCCTAAAGATTTTTTTCCTGACGTTTTCTATGAATTCGACTCCTCCCCGACTTCTTCAAGATTAGAGTTACAAACGCACTACCACTAAATATTTAGCCCCCTGGTCTTCCCCTAATTAGCCCGAAGCCAAACCGTCGCCATTGCGTGTTTGTTCAGAAGGTTTTGTAGCCCGGCAATCACCAACAACCAGCAGAGAGATTGGACGTAATACTATTGCAGCGTTACGGCCTTTTACTAATTTAGCAACCAAAAGAACATCACAACACATCATACCCAATATTTTACCGCCACTATCCGGGAGTGGAAACATCTTTTAACCCGTTTTTAAACTATGCTACAAAAGCAATTTGCCGATATAATTGAACTCATACAACAGAGCAGGGTTGCGGCCATTAAAGCCGTTAATACTGAACTGATAAACCTGTACTGGAATGTGGGTGCATACATAAGTAAACAAATTGCAAATGCCAGTTGGGGAGATAAAACGGTGGATAAACTGGCTGCATTTATTCAGAAAAATCACCCGGAACTGAAAGGCTTTACCCGGGCGGGGCTATACCGTATGATACAATTTTATGAAATCTATGCTTCTTCGGCATTTGTCGCCCCACTGCGGCGACAATCACAATCTACTGATAATGATGAAACTAAAATTGTCGCCCCACTGGGGCGACAATTGGAAAGCGACCATGAAAAAGTGTCCGCAGCGGGGACACAATTAGAATTAAATGACATTAGAAACAGCATTTTGGTTAAACTAAGTTGGACGCACCACCGCATTATTTTCTCAAGATGTAAAACAGCCGAGGAACGGGAGTTTTATATTAAAATAAGTGTAAAAGAAAACTACAGCAGCCGGGAACTGGAAAGGCAAATAGACAGCGGCATTTTTGAAAGGGTAATGATAGGCAATCAAAAACTCTCACCAGCGTTAAGAGAAATTCATCCCGATATTTTCAACAGTTTTAAAGACAGCTACGTTTTTGAATTTTTAAACCTGCCCGACCCACACAACGAAAATGATTTACAAAAAGGCCTAATCAGGCAGATGAAACAATTTATCCTTGAACTAGGTAAAGATTTTTTGTTCATTGATGAAGAATATAAAGTGCAGGTAGGCAACAGGGACTTTTATATTGACCTTTTGTTTTTTCACCGTGGGCTGCAATGCCTCGTTGCATTTGAATTAAAAAAAGAAAAGTTTGAACCGGAACATTTGGGTAAAGTAAATTTTTACTTAGAAGCATTAGACAGGGATGTAAAAAAAGAAAATGAAAACCCAAGCATTGGTGTTTTGCTTTGCAAGGATAAAGACAGCGAAGTTGTGGAGTATGCATTAAGCCGCAGTCTTTCGCCAACGATGGTTTCTGAATACAGGACACAATTGCCAGATAAAAAGTTATTGGCGCAAAAATTACACGAACTATTCGAAAATAATAATGAGACCGGGTAATGCTTCAACAATTTCAATTACAAAAGACGTTCTCTATTTTGTAGCTTCGTCAACTGAACAAACGCTTTAGACAATGAATTATGGCGCTGTAAATATTGACCCGGAAACAATGGGCGGAACACCGGTTTTTATAGGAACACGTGTTCCTATTCAGACCCTTTTTGACTATATAGAAGGTGGCGATGACCTTAATGAATTTCTTGAAGACTATCCCACCGTTTCAAAAGAAACTGCTATTCAAATTTTGGAAATGGCAAAGAAATCATTGACGACCGAAAAGATGCTTCATGAAAATTTTGCTTGACGAAAACTTGCCGAAACAAATTGTAATTGTTATGCTATCACATAAACTACAAAACAATTCTCTTACCACTCGCTGCTGATCTTTTAGCAGCATCTAATATTTGCATCACGATCATGTTGTATTTCAATGAAGATTGATCATCTGTTCCGGGAATTTTATTTTGCAGCACGGCTGTCAAATAGTAACCCACCGTCTAAGCACATCTTGTAATCGATCAAAAGGGCATATAGCTTTGCATGAAAATAAATATCATGCGCAACCCACCCGAAGTACGAGAGCAAATGTTTTCTATGATAGAGCAGTGGCAGGGAAGCGGGCTCACCCAGAAAGCATTTTGTGAGCAGCAATCTTTAAGGTATCATACCTTTTATTATTGGTACAAATGTTATCGCCGCCAGCAA
>JBBSBD010000332.1:0-6249 GCA_038251675.1 Chitinophagales bacterium
AACATCGGCTGCAAATCACTTTCAGCTGTGGTTCGGGCTGGACGGTTTCAATTTAGCTTTACTTGTTAACTTGTACTTCATATTTTCAATTTAGCTTTGGTTCCGGGCGGGACAAGCAACAAATTCCCTAACCTTCGGTAATGCAAAACGTTACCTGCAACATGAAAGACATGTAAGAAAGATGGGCAAAAACTTAAAGTAAAGTTACAGGCACAACTGTTTGGGATATCAAGGCAGGCATTACATAAAAGGAAGAAGACTATTGTAAAGACAGACACGCAAAGACAAGTGATCTGCACCATGGTTAAAACGGTAAGGCAACTGTTACCCAGGTCAGGCACCAGGAAACTGCAGGATATCATGGCTTATTCGCTTGGGCATCGTGGAATAAAGATTGGCAGGGACAGGCTGTTTCAAACCCTGAAAGATGCACAGTTACTGGTTCCCAGGCGCAAGCGACATTTCTTTACGACCGACTCAAAACACCAGTTTTACAAGTATGGGAAACCTGACGACCTGGGTTTTGTAACAGCTTGATTAATAGCAAAACTATAAAACGTTAGTCAGAAGTATTGTTTCCTCAAAAAATTGAACCTTTAGCAACCAAACTGGCTTTTCTCTCAAATGCTTCCTTCAGATACCGGCTGCTCAAACCTGGGCAGCTTCTTTGTAGGCTGCCGGCTTAAATTGGCTTTGGTACAGATCAATAACTGCATTGAATTACCTAACCTTCGCCAATGCAAACATAGCAGACATTACAGCGGAACGGCGTTGGTACTCACTAGACCGACGCCGGGAGCCGAATGTTGGATTGATCTTTTTGACGGCGGAAATTTTTAAGTTATCTTTTGTTGTAACCTTGCACAATATTATTTCCTTATAGTTATTACACCGATTTGAAATTCATCCTTTTTGTGTATTATTTGATATCGACAGCCCGGGAAGAAAAGTTTCAACAAGCAAGAAAATACAATTGACACAATGAACAGTACACGCCCCGCAAATAAGGAATTTAAATATATACAAAGTTTAGATGGTTTAAGAGGATTGGCCGTTGTTGCCGTATTACTGGTTCATGGCACCTATGGCACTATTAAAGGCGGTTGGTTGGGCGTGGATCTTTTTTTTGTATTAAGCGGTTTTCTTATTACCTCATTGTTGCAGAAAGAGTATTTGAATACCGGTGATATTTCTTTTGCAAGATTTTACGCACGAAGGGCTTTAAGACTTTTTCCACCATTGATTGTGTGCATATTACTTGCAAATCTTCTTTGGACAATTAGTCCGCTTAATCCTGATGCCAACAGGTTGGTAGCTTCTTCCGGTGCCTTGTTTTATTTTACCAATTTCATCAATCAGCGATTATCAGGTAACATGGTGCATCTGTGGTCACTTTCTGTGGAGGAACATTTCTACCTGTTTTGGCCATTGGTACTACTTTTTTTTATATTAAAACACCCTTATCGCAGGCAGGTGTTTTTTTTGAGCTTGTTCCTTGTAGTAAGTGTGATGATAAAATTATCTGTGTTGCACTTTTCAAACAGGTTGGGATACGGGCCATTAATATTTTTTTCGCGTAAGTCAACGTTTTGCCAGGTGACGGGGATTTTAATGGGGGCGCTGCTGGCGATAGTTCTATCCAAACGACCGAAACCCACTACCATCCTTTCCACAGGGGCAAACGACAACGGTTTGATTCTATCGATTTTCGGTGTGCTGGGAATTCTTCTTTTTACACTGGCATCGGCAAATAAATATTGGCGAAACGGGGGGTTTATATTTACAGATTTGATATTTACACTGTTGGTTTTGCTGGCCGTAAGGCATCCAAACCATTATTTGTTTTCTAACAAAATCCTTAACTGGCTGGGCAAACGTTCGTATGGGATTTATGTTTATCATTACCCTATTTTCCTGGCATTTGAAAGTATCAGGCACCAGGGCCTTACCAATTTTATCATAGTAGCTTTTCTTCGTTTTTTTGTGTCTATCGCTTTTGCTGCACTTTCTTACCAATACCTGGAACAGCCGGTATTGAAATTTAAAAAGAGGTTCGGTGAAACAATTCGTAAACAGGACTATAATACAAACCCTATTTAGGAAGTCAATCGGTGTATGAAAAAGGCTGGCACAAATAAACTGTCGCCGGTGTTTAATGGTGCTTCACCTTATATTTTTTATTTATGTCAGGACTGTTGAAATATTCATCCAACTCTTACTTTTAAGCTTTTCATCTGCAATAGGTATCTCAATAAGTTGAATCTGCATCTGCTTCAACTCATCCTTTAATTTGTTTTGTTCATTATTTCCGGATCTTTCTCACCCACAATCGTATTGTCGGTCACCAGGTATTCCAGCCTTCTGATGCTGTTCCTTATGTTGTAAAAAACACTGAAAAGAATCAGCGACTTGGAGACATTTGGACAAAGACCTTGATAGTGGCAAAAAACGAATTAGAGCAACTTCCTGCTTTTAACTATGATATCAATATTTCACCAGACAAAACGGCCGCTAACAAATAATACTTCGTCGGGCACGTAGTGCCTACGATGAAGTCCGATGTTGTACGGAAATCTTTTATGAACTATGGGTTTTAAGTTAAAGGAACTTTGCGGCTATGGTTTGGTGTTATGATTTGCGGCTTATTGTAAATATCATTTTTAATAATCAGCAACACCTGTCTTTTCATCCTGGTGATTATCATTGGGCTCCATTATTGAAAAAGTTTTCTAAAATTGTTGCTATTTTTTTTCATGGAGCATAGTTCTTTAATGCCCCATTAGCAGCTATGTTTTACACTATGCTTTCCAATATATTTTTAGCCATCTGCTGCCAGTCGGCCGGCGGCCCTCTCCGGTTAAATCTTAAAAGCGTTTGCATCGTTTCTTTTTTGCAGCAAAGGCATTGAAGCCGGTTATACATTTCCTTCTTTGACTTTGCATGGCTTTGTAAAACAGTGAGTTTTCTACTATGATATTGATGTGAATGGGCTCGGTTTGAATTTAAAGTCATAGCTTCTTTAGAAACAAGCTCAATGATCTGTCTTCTTGTTGGGTCGGCTATTGCCGGGAAAAAACCGCGCCTTACTATCACTGCATAATGTATAAGTATTTACTTACGCAAATATTTGGTCAATTATTTTTTGAAATTGGGAGTACCTGGAATTTTTTTCCATAGGACGATGTGATTGCTTGGGTCCTCTTCATCTAAAATTCCTTGCCCCCGGAAAAATCGCTTCATGTTTATCTTTTGATTCGAAATGCTGGGCATGTGCGGGGATAGACTTTTCGTCTGGCCTGGCAAGAGTTAATAAATCAGTGTCATCATTTTTAGTTTCTGTAAGGTGGCGTAGCAATTTAGAAAAATTGAAACAACGCTTTACAATCACATGGATCACTTCACCTTCTATTTGCACTTTACCTTCCACCATTATTAGCTTAGATTGTAAAATTTCTTTTCTAAACTTTTCAAACAAGCTTTCAAAGATTACCAGGTTGGAGAAGCCTGTTTCATCTTCAATTGTCATAAAGCAAATGCCGCCTGCTGTTCCGGGGCGTTGCCGCACGAGCACAAGTCCTGCAACTTTTACGGGAGCGCCATCTTTCAGCGTGGACAATTGTTTGGTAGGTACAATGTGAAGCTGGTCCAGTTTCTCCCTTATAAAACTTACAGGATGTGCCTTGAGCGAAAGCGAGGTGGCAGCATAATCATGCACGACATGTTCCGAGGTTGACATAACGGGCAGGGCTATATTTTCTCCTTTTCCGTCTGCTGCAGGTTGCCCGGCAAACATGGCAACTGGCCGGTCTTTTGTGGATACTTCCCACAATGCCTGCCGGCGATCAAGGCCTATGGATCTGAAAGCATCTGCATCTGCTAATTTCTCCAGGGCCGCTTCAGGTAAACTTATATCACGGAGGTCATTTATTGAGTGGTACATTCTTTTTCTTTCACTTACCAATATCTCTATATCATCTTGTCTCAAACCTTTCACCTGCCGGAAACCAAGTCGTAATACACAATACTTCCCTGATTTCTCTTCCAATTTATTATCCCAGACAGAATAATTGATATCAACCGCCCTCACCTCTACCCCATGCTTTCTTGCATCAATAATAATTTGTGCAGGCTGGTAAAAACCCATCGGCATACTGTTAAGTAAAGCGCATCCAAATACATCAGGATAATAACATTTTATCCAGCTCGACACATATACCAGTAAAGCAAAACTTGCGGCATGGCTTTCAGGAAAACCGTAGCTGCCAAATCCTTCTAATTGCTTAAACACACGTTGTGCATATTCCAGTTCATAACCATTTTTCATCATACCTTTTATCAACTTCTCTTCGAATTTTGTGACGAGTCCTTTGGCTTTAAAGGTTGCCATGCTGCGGCGCAGTTCATCTGCTTCGGCTGGCGTAAAACCTGCGGCTACAATGGCTATCTTCATCGCTTGCTCCTGGAAGAGCGGGACACCCAGTGTCCTTTTGAGAATCTCTTCCAGTTCTTTTGATGGATATTCAACAGCCTCTTCTTTGTTACGCCTGCGCAAATAGGGATGCACCATATCTCCCTGTATAGGCCCGGGCCTTACAATCGCCACTTCAATTACCAAATCATAAAAACATATTGGCTTCAATCTTGGCAGCATACTTTGCTGTGCCCTGCTTTCAATCTGGAATACACCTATCGTATCAGCATTGCAAATCATTTCGTAAACATTTGCATCATCCTGTGGGATATTCGCCAGCGTTAAATCAAGTCCGTAATGCTCTTTTACAAGATCAAAAGCCTTGCGGATGCAGGTAAGCATTCCCAATGCCAGCACATCTATTTTCATAAAACCCAGTGAATCAATATCATCTTTGTTCCATTCAATGCAGGTGCGGTCTTCCATGCGTGCATTCATTATCGGCACGAGGTTGCTCAGTTTACTTCGGGTTATAACAAAGCCTCCCGTATGCTGGCCAAGCTGCCGTGGAAATCCCATAAACGCTCTCGTAAGTTGAAGCACTTTATGAAGATGTTGATCAGCAGGATTCATACCTTGCTCTGACAATCGTTTACCCTCAAACCATTCATCAGTGAATTCCCAAATGGAACCTGATAAACGATTGATGGTATCAACAGAAAGTCCCATCGCTTTCCCTACATCGCGTATCGCGCCTTTCTGATGTTGCTGTGTTACTGTGGCTATAATTGCGGCCCGATCCCGCCCATATTTTTGATATATATATTGAATCACTTCTTCACGGCGCTCATGCTCAAAGTCCACATCAATATCCGGTGGTTCATTGCGGGCAGAAGAAATAAAACGTTCAAACAGTAAATCGAATTTAACAGGATCAACTGAAGTAATACCAAGGCAATAACACACGGTTGAATTAGCAGCAGAACCACGGCCCTGGCAGAGAATTTTTTGCTCTCTTGCAAAACGTACCACGTCATACACAGTAAGGAAATAGGGAGCATAATCCATCTGCTCAATAAATTTTAACTCATACTTTATAGCCGCTATTGTTTTTTCAGGAACATCATTTCCATAGCGTTCTGTAGCGCCTTGCCATGATAAATGAGTAAGCTCTTCTTGTGGTGTGCGCCCTTCATGCGTGAGCTCTTCAGGATATTCATATTTTAATTCATCAAGAGAAAATGTGCAGGCAGTTGCGATTTCCTGGGTTCGGATTATTGCCTCGGGATATTGGCTGAATAACCGAAATATTTCTTCCTTTGGTTTTAAATATCTTTCTGCATTCGGATGCAGGCGATAGCCCGCATTATAGATCGTGCATTTTTCACGGATGCAGGTTACAACATCCTGCAACTGTCGCCGTGCCGGTTCATGATAATGCACATCATTTGTTGCAACCATAGGTATTTGTAATTGTGATGATAGTTGAGTAAGACGGTATAAATATTTAGTATCATCTCCCTGGTATCTGCGGAATGCCGCGATATACAAATCATTCTTAAAAATCTCTTTGTACTCTTTCAAAGCTTTTGAAAAAGATACATCAAAGTCAAATAGTTCGTTTAATTCAGTTGGAGGCAACACAATAAATTTTACGCCTTTTTCATATTTATATACATCAGCTTTATATAAATGGCATTCACCTTTTTCCGCACGAAGGTTCCCGGTTGTGAGCAGGCTACAGATTTGCGAGTAAGCTTGTTTGTTAGTTGGATAAGCAAGCAGGCTTAAGCCATCCAATAAATCAAGACGGCAACCTACGATAATGCGGATATTGT
>JBBSBD010000333.1:0-6209 GCA_038251675.1 Chitinophagales bacterium
AAGGCCCGCGATACCGGCGGCAGTAAGGGTTGCGCCAAGGGCACTCAAAATCCCTATTGTAAAAAGGAGGTTTAAGATCAAAGCAATATTTGCAACCCAGCCTGCTGTATTATAATACAACAACATAAGTATGAAAATGATCAAAAATGAAATGGCAAATGCTTTTGCACCTCCATTTACGGCATCTTGCCCAAGCGTTGGCCCTACAATTTGTTCTTGTACAATTTTTGCCGGAGCATCTATTTTACCAATCTTTAAAATGTTAGCAAGATCCTGTGCCTCTTCTACAGAAAAGTTTCCGCTTATCTCAGAGTTTCCTCCTTCGATAGGACCATTTACATTTGGCGCACTATACACAATATCATCAAGAACTATCGCGATTGGCTTGTTCACGTTATCAGTAGTCATTTTCGCCCATGTGCGGCTGCCGGATGGAGTCATTTGCATTTTTATAGCAGGGCGCCCACGATCATCATAATCCGCTCTTGAATCTTCAACCCCCTCTCCTTCCAGTTTTGCTTTATCTGTTCCAGGAACAGTTTTGACTGCGTATAGCTCAAAATATTTCCTGTTTGATTTTTCATCTTTTTGCTCAAGGCCATACAATAATTTCATATCAGATGGGAAATTGTTTTTCACAACATCCATATTCAAGTATTCATTTGCCTTAGAAGTGTCTTTTAATTCAACATTGGCTATTGCTGCAAAATATTGCTGCTTACCGGATTTATCCTGTTGCGGCCCTATGAAACGAATAACATTCGCCAACGGATGTTGGTTAGCAAGAAGCTTTGAGGAATCAATTGCGGTTTTAGAGCTATCATTTAAATTCTTTGAAGTGTCGGGTGTAACTCCGCCTAAATATTGGCCGAGGGCTTTATCAGCATCGTCAATATTTTTTCCAATTTCTCCAATGTTATAAACCTCCCAAAACTGCAAATGAGCAGATGCCTGCAAGAGGTTTCTTACTCTTACAGCGTCTTGCACACCTGCAAGTTCTACTGTTATAATTCCTTTATTTTCATCGAGGTTGATGTTAGGTTGCGCAACACCGAACTGGTCAATACGCTTCAATAAAATTTTATAAGTTTGATTGATCGCTCCTTTTGAAGTAGTCCTCAACTGATCTAGCACCTGGTTATCGCTATCCGTGATCTTAATTGTTTTGCCAGCTCCTGCAAATAATGAAGCGAGATTGATGGATGGATTTTGCTGCTTAAACACCTGCCCAAAGAGTGAAATATAATCAAGGTCGCTGGTAACTTTTTCCTGGTTTGTTTTATTCAAAGCATTGATGAGCTGCGGATCTTTAGGATTGTTACTAAGGGATTTTAAAAGGCCCTCAAGACTCACATTCAATGTAACGTTCATTCCTCCTTGAAGATCAAGGCCAAGATTGAGTTCGTTTTCCTTCGCCTTTTGATAGGTTGTGCCAAGAACCGGGTATATTTTGACATCTCTCGAACTATCGCGCAAATGGCTTAATTCAGCCTTTAAAAAATTCTCTTTTTCATCGGCGGTAGCATTGGGATGCCTCATTTTTATTACTTTCTCCGCTTTCTGTTGTAATTTCTTTTCATAGCTGTTCACAACCCATGTAAAAGAAAGCTGGTACACGGAAATGAGAATAAGGGTAATGGCAAAAAACCACACCAAACCTTTCAATTTCATATCTTAATTTTTAGAAGTTTGCAAAGATAAGGTTTTGGTGTTGAAAACGCCCATCATTTAAAGTGGTTTAAAAGCTTTATGAAATAATTGAAGCCTTCTAAACCAATTGTATTTTTCTAATTTTGGCTTAACGAGTTATAAATGAAATTAAAAGACATTATCCTTCTCTGTTTTACAATTGCACTACTGCCTGCCTGCAATTCATCCAAAAAAATCCAGGTAATTTTACCGGGAGCAATGAAAGACAGTGTAAATAATAAGGCTGATACGGCTAAAGCGGCCCTTCCGAAGCAAGAAATTGACAATGCGAAAACGTCTCCATTCTTAGAAAATCTTCTAAAGCAATTTCCTGAATATTTCGACAGCGTTTTGAAATACCGAAAGCCGAGAAACGTCCAAATCATCTACACAGCTATTGACCGCGATGAAAATAATAATCCGGCCTTTACTGATTATTTTTTCAATGTAGACAGCTCTCAATATTTTTATCCCGCCTCCACCGTAAAGCTTCCAACCGCATTACTTGCTTTGCAAAAGCTTAATGAACTGCAAAATACAGGCATTAACATGGGTACCACTTTTATAACGGAAGATGCTTACAGCGGCCAGGCCCCAACTTATAACGATCCGCAAACGGCAGACGGAAGGCCAAATATTGAAAGCTATATCAAAAAGATTTTTTTAGTGAGCGATAATGATGCGTTCAACAGGTTGTACGAATTTTTGGGCCCGGAATACTTAAATGAACAACTTCATAGGAGAGGTTATAATGACGCGCAAATAATTCACCACCTTGAAATATCATTGTCTGAGGATGAAAACAGGCATACCAACCCGGTAAAATTTTTAGACAAAAACAATAATACCTTGTACAGCCAGCCATTGGTATTTGATGCGACCAGCTACGCAGAAAGAAACGATAGGCTTGGAAGAGCTCATTACAAAGCTGGCCAGTTTGTAAATGCACCGATGAATTTCTCGAAGAAAAACAGGATATCGCTCGAAGACCTGCACAGCATATTAAGAAGTGTCATTTTCCCGGGAAGCGTACCGGATAATAAAAGGTTTAATCTTACTGACTCGGATTATGCGTTTCTCTGTCATTATATGTCCCAGTTTCCGGGTGAAACTATTTATCCGCCTTATGACTCCATTAATTATTATGATGCCTATGGCAAGTTTCTTTTATATGGATCCGGAAAGGGACCTTTGCCAAAAAATATAAGAATATTCAATAAAGAAGGAGATGCTTATGGAGAGCTTATTGATATTGCTTACGTTGTTGACTTTGATAAGAACATTGAGTTCTTTTTGTCTGCTGCTATTAACTGCAACACCAATGAAATTGTAAACGACGATGCTTATGATTACGATTCAACAGGTTTTCCATTTATGAAAAATCTTGGCCAGGTAATTTATAATTATGAGCTAAAACGAAGTCGTTTACATCCACCCGATCTTTCTTCTTTTAAAGTTGTTTATGACAAATAACAACTGATCAAATTAATTTATGGTGACAAACCTTAACAATACAGAAATTATTAATCGCTAATAGTTTAGTATTTTAATTAACATCTTTTAATAAATAAGTACCGTAGGTACGAAAAATAAAAATTTAATGGAGCACATATCCCGTTTGTTTGTAATTATTGCAGTTGCGACATGTATAATGTCTTGCGGAGAAACCGATTCTAAAAAAATATCAGCAACGCCATCCCTATCCAAAGAAGACCTTGCAAAATATAGCCAGGCCACATTTGCAGGTGGCTGTTTCTGGTGCGAAGAAGCCGTTTTTGAAAGTGTAAAGGGTGTAAAAGAAGTTATATCAGGCTATTCAGGTGGCACCGAAGCGAATCCTACCTACGAAGAAGTAGGCAACGGCAGCACAGGTCATGCCGAATCGGTAAATATCTATTATGATTCCGCAGAAGTTAGTTACGCAACTTTACTAAAAGTATATTTCGCCTCTGAAGATCCCACACAGGTAAATGGCCAGGGCCCGGATGAAGGAAGACAATACCGCTCAATCGTTTTTTACAGAAATGAGAATGAAAAAAACGAAGCTGAAAAATACATTAATGAATTAAATACTTCGAAAAAGTTTGACGACCCTATAGCAGCGCAGGTAGTACATTTTACAAAATTTTGGGATGCCGAAGATTATCATCAAAATTATATAGTAAACAATCCTAACGTGCCTTATGTGCGCATGGAATCTATCCCAAGAATCAGGAGATTTCAAAAACAATTTCCTGAATTAATTAAGCCCGGTCATATTTTTTAGACTAGTTTCCAGCGGATTCCAATACCGGCAAAAAAATTATTTTAGTATATCTACGGGCGAATAGTTGAAGCGAACCATCTTTATGATCAACAATCGCCAATCCCTTACTTTTGCAAAAAATAATTTTATGCAGGCACTCCTTGTAATACATAATTTATTGAGGTGGCTCATTCTGCTTTTTGGAATATGGACCGTGCTGGCGGCTTTAGCAGGTGTGTTCAGTAAAAAAGAATTTACACATGGTGACAGCCGCAGTAATTTCTTTTTCATGCTTAGCATGGATATCCAGTTGTTAGTTGGACTCGCACTTTATTTTGTTGGGTCGTGGTACGATCGGTTGAAGCATTTAGGCGAGAACATGAAAGACGCCAATCTTCGCTTTTTCACGATGGAGCACGAAGTGATGATGATACTTGCATGGATATTGGTACATGTAGGCAGGGTCTTCGTAAAAAAAGCAACTACTTCACGGGGAAAATTCATAAGAAGCCTGGTTTTCTTCGGAATTGCTTTAGTACTTATACTATTTTCAACACCTTGGCCGTTTAGAGAAATGGTGGGAAGGCCATTATTCAGGTGGTTTTAGATTGCGAGGGTTTCACGAAGGCATTTGACATTCGTAATTATCCCATCGTAGATCGCACATAACAAATATTTAAAACTTAATGACAGATTTTTCGACAGACAAGCCAATTATACTCATAACGAATGATGATGGAATAACAGCGCCGGGCATACGTAATTTGATAGAGGCCGTAAAAGATCTTGGCCATGTAGTAGTAGTAGCGCCGGACAAACCACAAAGCGGCATGGGCCATGCGATTACCATCGGCGTTCCTCTCAGGTTAAATAAAATCGAGGATATTTTTGAAGGCGTTGAGTGCTGGCAGACCAGCGGTACCCCCGTTGATTGCGTAAAATTAGCCGTTGATAAAGTGTTACATCGTAAGCCGGATATATGCCTTAGCGGTATTAACCATGGTGCAAATCATTCTATAAATGTAATTTATTCGGGCACCATGAGTGCCGCCATGGAAGCTTCGATTGAGAGTATTCCATCAGTTGGATTTTCATTGCTTGATTACAGGTTCGAGGCTGACTTTGGCCCTGCAAAGCATTATGCATATAAAATTGTAAAAAGCCTTTTGGAAACTAAAATGGATAAGCATCTTTTACTAAATGTAAATATTCCATCGGTGCCGCTTGAAGAAATGAAAGGTATTAAAATCTGCAAGCAGGCCTATGCAAAATACGATGAAGATTTTTATGAACGTATTGATCCCCACGGCAAAAAATATTATTGGCTGACCGGGGAGTTTAAAAATTTTGATAAGGGGGATGATACAGATGTGTGGGCCTTACAAAACAATTATGTGAGTGTTGTTCCCGTGCAATTTGACCTCACCAACTATGCGCTAAAAAAAGAACTGGAAAAGAACTGGAAAATATGATGCTATTCAAAAAAGATAATTTCATTTTTGGCCTTGCCCTGGGTTTTGTCGCTCCGGTGTTGGGTTTCATGATTTTTAAACTATTTAAATTCCAGGACCTTACTCTCGCCGAGATGATGCAATGGATGAAATTTAATCCCAATTTAATTACTGTTTCTATAAGCGTTTCACTAATGGCAAACGCTATTTTATTTACAATATATATAAACGGCCACCGCGACAAAACCGCGAAAGGCATATTTGTCCTCACCGTTATTTACGCAATTATTGCGATGTTTTTTAAGTATTGGTAACTCAACAACTTATTGATTAAAAAGACTTAAACTAATCGATAGTCTTTTCAGCCGATGTTCTTGATTGAATTCTATTGACCTTTACTCCGCCCAATCCAACTTATTGAATAATACGTTTATTATTTGCCAAAACATTTACCCGAAATAACCCTATGCCTTTTTTAATAACTCACGAAGCGGCAATTCTAAAAACATGAAGCTTATAACGTGAATAAGTACACATTGCATTTTTGCCTTACAGACGTGAATTCTAATTATCTTTAAAACTCGTATTGAAACTAACAAGCAGGTATGAAGTATTACATTATTGCTGGTGAAGCCTCGGGTGATCTCCATGGAAGCAATCTTATCAAAGAGCTTCTGAAACTGGATCCTTCTGCCCAAATACGGGGCTGGGGAGGCGATAAAATGGAAGCTGCAGGCGCGACAATTGCCAAACATTACAGGGATCTTGCCTTCATGGGTTTTGCAGAGATAGTTAAGAATCTTCCCGCAATTCTAAAAAATATT
>JBBSBD010000334.1:0-6161 GCA_038251675.1 Chitinophagales bacterium
ATATAAAAAGGGAAAGCGCTAGAATTAAAAAAGTGCCCCAGCCAAACAAACCGCTCGAAATTTTTGCAAGCTCATACCCAAGGCCACCGCTAATGAATCCTATTTCAGAAACACCGGCCATGTTGTGTGTGATATAGCCTAGCAGTAAACTCAACCACAATCCGGCAAACACCGAAAGAATGAACGCGGAGAAAATGGAAACGAGTTCTCGCTTAAATACAAACTTGAATCCTAAAAAAAATAAAAGGGGCGGAATAAAGAAAGCCGAAACTCCAAGCCATTTGAAAATCAAAAAATGAGACGTTATAGCTCCATATAAACCCAACCAGTTTTCGGCTTCCTTTCCAGATTCAATCAGGTTAGTACTCCACAATGCTTCCACTACGCTTTGATCGGCTTTGCCGGTAAACAGATACGAAAGAAAAGCTGTAAAGAGATAGAGGGAAGTAATCAACAGAAAAAAACCAAGTGCTAAAGTAAACCGGGGATCCTTAAAAAAATCGAGATTGATTCGTGAGTTGGATTTGGTTGACTTTGACTTTTTTTCGGGTTTCTTAAAGGTGTTGGATTTGTAGGTGTTTTCAGCCATCAGTTTAAAAAGTACTCAAAGCTAATAAAAACCTGCAAAAAACGTAAAATTCATTCCTGCAAGCTTCAGTACTCGATAAACATGGGGGATAGTGCACACTCAAGAAATTTTAAATATTTTTATGTACTAACAACTAACTCTATGAAGACCATCCTGGTAATTGCCTTTCTGTTTGTAGCACACCTCTCATTCGCTAAAATCTGGATTGTGGATACCAATGGAGGCAGCACGGCAAAAGATTTTACTAACCTGCAAGCCGCGCATGATGGAGCTACCGCGGGGATACGTTATATTTAATTGGTTCTCCAGTCAATTATATCAGCAGTGAATTGCTGGTTACTAAAAGGCTGGTCATCATTGGCCCGGGATATTTTCTGAACCAGAATGCCAATCTACAAGCTAACCTAAATGGTGCATTGGTTAGTAACTCAACGGCTAATGCAATCACCTTTAATTTAGGCTCTGATGGTTCCGTATTAATGGGTGTTACATTAAATGGCACCCTTACTATCAATGCTAACAATATACTTATAAAGAGAAACTACATCTCACAAGGTGGCAATGCAGATAACGTATCGATAAACGCCTCGAATATTATAATGAGTCAAAACTATTTTTACTCATATATAGGGACTAACTCAACTGTTATTTCTATTTCACCAGGACTTTCAGGAATTATAATTAATAATAATTATATCCATCATTTCTGCGCCAATGGATGTGGAGGTGGCACTCGATTCGCTTTACTTGCGGCTTCCACGGCTTCCATTGAACTTTCTAATAATATTTTTTTTGGAAATGTAACAGTTGCAAATTCGCTTGTACAGAACAATATCTCCCTGTTCACCTCCTTTACTTCTGCAGCAAGTTTAGTTAGAAATAATTCTGGTGATGCCGGTAATTATTATCCATCTGGCAATGACAACAATAGTAATGGAAGCGACTTTACGGGAGCATTCGTTACAAGCGGAACATCCGATGGAAAATGGCAATTAGGTGCATCATCTCTTTTTAAAGGAACAGGATTTAATGGAACAGACCGAGGCATATACGGAGGAGCCGAACCCTATGTATTATCCGGTGTTCCACCTATCCCAACTATTTACTTCCTAACGGCTCCTACCATTGGTGAAAAAAATACGGGGCTGCCTGTTCAAATAAAAGTTAAGTCAAACAACTAAGCTTTGCGCTGGCTACTTGTTCTTGCGTTGTTAAGCTGTACACTTGTGCATGCCCAGGTAATAAACCGGGTTGAGTATTACTTTGATAGCGACCCTGGGTTTGGCAGTGGCACTTCAATTCCTATAACTCCCGCTACTGATCTCACCTTTGATTTTACAATTCCATTAAATACGGTCAGTGAGGGATTTCATTTGCTCTACATGCGTGCAAAAAGCAATGGCCTTTGGAGTCTGCCCACAGCAAAGCAAGTATTTGTGCAGCGAGGTGCGCAAACGGCAACGGTATTGTTTATCAATCGCGTTGAATATTTTTTTGATGCCGATCCAGGTTTAGGAAATGGCATTACAATCCATATCACGGCAGGTGCGGATGTATCACAAAATTTAACCTTACTGTTGAGCACCATCCCGGATGGATTTCATATTGTTTATTTCAGAGCCCGCACCACCGATGGCCGCTGGAGTATTCCGGTGGCGAAAACTGTATTTGTTCAACGTAATGCGCAATCAGCGGCAACACCCTTGTTAAAAAAAATTGAGTATTTTTTCGATATGGATCCAGGAATTGGAAATGGAACTACGATTGCACTTTCTGCATCAAGCAGTGATCAGCTACTAACCATTGATTTAAGTGCAGTGCCTACTGGTTTTCATCTCCTATATATGCGTTCACAGGATGTTAATAATCATTGGAGCTTATTAACTGTCAAGCCGTTTTTCGTACAAACCAGTGGATCGAACATTGTGGCGGTTGATTATTACTTTTTTGATGGCACTACGAAATCGGTGGTAAAGACTTATACAAACTTTACTCCAGCCAAAAATGTAACGATCGATTTTGATGCGGTGCTAGATGGCCTTCTTCCCAACACATCTTATGAAATTCATCTTACTTCTATTAACGAAGCCGGGCAACGAAGCACGGAAGTTGTTCACACTTTTTTAACCCCACCAGTTATTTGCGATCCATTGACAGCCCCTGTTACAAACGGAGCCAGCCTCTGCGGAAGCGGAAGTGCCACCCTTACTGCATCTGGTGCCACAGGTAGTCAGACGTATCAATGGTACACCCAATTGACTGGCGGAATAAGTTTATCCGGACAATCAGGAGGTTCCTATGTTACACCCACACTTACAACAACAACTACTTTTTATGTATCAATCAAAGACGGTACCTGCGAAAGCATCCGCACAGCCGTTACAGCAACCATACTTACTTGCAATCAGCCGCCCGTGATTACAACTACCACCCTTGCAACTAAATCGGAAACAATAGTAACGCTGGATCTTACACCATTAATCTCAGATCCTGATAATAACGTGGACTTAAATTCTTTAACTATTACTTCGCAACCGGCCAGTGGTGCCGTTGCGACCATCTTTAATAGCGTGTTAACCATTGACTACACCGGAGTGTATTTTTCTGGAAAAGAAACGCTTGAAATTGAGGTTTGCGATTTACTAAACAGCTGCACGCAACAACTACTTGCTATAGATGTTACGGGCGAACTGGTCATCCATAATGGTATTTCGCCAAATGGCGATGGTAAAAATGAATTCTTTTATATTAAATACATTGAACTATTGCCCGATACTAAAACTAATACGGTAATGATTTACAATCGTTGGGGCGATGTTGTTTTCGAGATTGATGACTACGATAATATTAATAACATATTTAGTGGTGAAAACAAAAACGGAAATAAACTACCAACGGGTACTTACTTTTATAAAATAAAATTTGCCAACCGAAAAAGCGAAGCGGGATATTTGATATTGAAGAAGTAAGGCAATGAATAAACTCGTATGGTTTAGGCTGCCGCAAACCTATCATTGAGAAATCAAAAAAATCGTGAGGGTTACCAAGCAGCGCTATTTGGATAAGAAAATTGATACGTGACATCAATAAACGCACTATGACACTGGAAGATTTTAACAAAAGAAAATACAAGCGCACCAACAAATCATACTTTTTTGGAAAGCGTGCTGAAGTGAATCCAATATACCGGCAATCAGTAGTTGAGAAGTATGAAAAAATGAGAGCGGCAAAGGGTGACTTATTTGAAAAAAGTGTGCAACCAATCGAACAGGAAGAGTTCGCATTGATTAGAAAACGCAAACGAAGAGCCAATCGTTACCTATATATCGGGGCAGGTGTGCTATTGATCCTATTTGGTTTTTTCACGTTAGTTGCGCCCCCAGAGAAACGCTTCAATAATCCCTTTGAAATTATCGAAATATTATTTGTGTTACTAATAATTTATGGTGTTTGGTACACAATCAATCGAAACTTCAACCGCATACTTGAGGCGAAAGAAAAAGAAGTATTAAAGGGTGTGATTACCGATAAATTTAGAGCAAAAGAAAAAGGCTCGGAGAACTATGCTGAATTTTTCTTTGAGCTGAGTCTCCAGGAATTTGTTTGGGTATCTCAATCTGATTATAAAAATTTTAGGTTAGGCGATTGTATTCAAATCGAAATTTTATCAGAGGACACAAGCATTAAAAGGAAAGTATTTAAAACCAGTCAACTGCCTACTCACTAAATCAAAGACCACAGCGATAACGGTAATAAACTTACTTCCGGTACTTATTTCTACAAAATAGAGTTTGAAACTCGTTCAACAATTACCGGATACCTGGTTATGAAAAGATAGTACTCATCTGCTTTGAAAGATAATCCTTCTTAATTCCATTTGGTGTATCTTGGGATAATATTCCTTAATAGCAGATTGAAAAAAGTCATAGGCATATTGCTTCTTTTTATAACGGTTGGATCAGCTAACGCTCAGAACAGGTATATTGATAGCCTGCAACAAATTGTTGCTTTGAATAAAAAGGATACGATAGAACTTAACGCGCTGCTGCTCCTATCGAATGAATTTTCGCGTAGAGATATACAGAAAGCTAAACAATATTCATTGCAGGCAATGAGTCAGGCTGATGCGAAGAAAGAGACCAAGTGGTTGACATCTGCTTATGGATATTTAGTTACCCTCTATCAGCAATCAGGGCAAATAGATAGTGGGTACTATTTTCTGAATCAGGCCGAAGCCTTGGTTCGAGATAATCCTTCCAACGTTCGGGTTAAATTTAACTATAACCAATCGGCAGGCTTGTTCTATAAAAATTTAGGCGATTATAAAAAGGCTCTTCCTTATGTATTGGAAAATATAAACATCTGGAAAAAAGAGGATGAAAACAGAGCGGGTCAACTGCTGAATCTTGGCAATTTGTATTTCAACATGGGTGACTTTAAAAATGCAGCCGATTCGCACTTAAAAAGCTTACAGTTATTTGAAGTCTTAAAAAATCTAAGAGGTCAATCTTTTTGCTTTCAAAGTCTTGGTAATGATTTCTTTTCCTTAAATCAATATGCAAAGGCAGAAAAATACTTTGAACGATCGCTTGCATTAAAGGAGCAATTGGGTGATAAGCGAGGCGTCTTGACAACAACAATTAGTCTTGGCGATGTATACAAAGAGTTAAATCAAAATCAAAAAGCTGAAGTCAATTATAAATCTGCTCTGGCAACTGCACGCAGTATGAAATTAGTAGTTGAAGAAGCTCGGATTTTGCATCAAACAGGTTTACTAAATAAGAGAATGAGCAATTTTGATTTGGCTAGAGAAAACTTTAACAAAAGCATTATCTTATCTGAACAATTAGGTGATAGCACAACGCGGGCTAAGACCAAGTCGGAATTAATTGGCCTTGATGTAGTCGAACAAAATAAAAAAAATACAGAGACGGAATTATTAAATAGCTTAAATACTGTCATTCGAATTGGTGACAGGCAGCAGCAATCAATTGAATACATGCATTTGAGTGACTATTACACCTTGCATAAAGATTACGAAAGGGCGCTTTACTATTTCAGAGAACATAAAGCACTAACCGATAGTGTTGAGGGAAATGAAGTTCTGCTTCAACTAAAGGAATTGGAAGAACAATATCAAAACGAAAAACATCAACAAGAAATTGAGTTATTAAGAAAAGATCAGGAATTACAAACGCTGGCTCTAAGCCGTGAGCGAACCAATGTGGCACTCATTGCTTTCGCACTAATTTCCGTTCTTATTATCAGCATACTTTTAGTAAACCGCTACCGGGTAAAAAATCGTACTAACAGACTGATCGAACTTGAACGTATGCGCAACAGCATAGCCCGCGATCTTCATGACGATATTGGTTCTACCCTTTCCAGTATCAACATTATGAGTCAACTGGCGTTGAACGAAAATGGAAATGCAAGTCAACAACATCTGAAAAAAATTGCCATCCACTCCGCTCAAATGATGGAAAACATGAGTGATATTGTATGGTCCATCAATCCAAAAAATGACCTGGCCGAGCAAATGGTTTTTAAAATGAAAGAGTTTGCTGCCGAA
>JBBSBD010000335.1:0-6151 GCA_038251675.1 Chitinophagales bacterium
ACTAATGCCTTATCAGTCTTTACACCCGTAACATTAATAGAAGCAATTTTTATGTCCAACAAGATGTAAGGCACATCGGCCGCATCCGTGTTTTTGATTCTGGCAGTGTCCGGCCTCACATGTATATTTTTTAAATAGGCTGTTCCCAATACTTCATCAAAGTGAAGAGAGTCATAAGAAATCGTATAAAGGCTATCGGTTTCTTTTGCAACCTTGCTGGCGATGGTCTCGTTCACAATCCTGTACTTATTATTTTGCCAAATAAAAAATACAATACCAAGCGCAATTACGATTCCCACAGTTATCAAAATAAATTTACGGGAGATAGATTTTAGAAAGGTGGGTAGGTGCATATCAACGTTTATAGTAACAAAAATAATGGGTTAGCGGAACTCAAATTTAAAGTTTTAGTTTTGACCCATATCAAATTATTATGAATATAGAATTTAACAGAAATGAAGATGCCATGAAACTGGCGCTAAGCCATGTAGAGCACTTGTTAAATAAAATTGAACTTGGGGGCGGCAAAAAAGCGATACTTAAGCAAAGGGAAAGAAATAAATTAACGGCCCGGGAAAGGATTGAATACCTACGCGATACGGATATGCCTTTTATAGAAATGGGCGCTTTCGCGGGCTATGGCATGTATGAAGAATATGGAGGCTGCCCTGCCGGCGGTACCGTAGCAGGCATAGGATATGTGAGTGGGAAACAATGTATCATAATTGCAAATGATCAAACGGTAAAAGCGGGGGCCTGGTTTCCCATCACAGGCAAAAAGAATTTGAGAATGCAGGAGATGGCTATGGAAAATAAATTGCCGGTTATTTACCTGGTAGATAGCGCCGGCGTATTTCTTCCTATGCAAGATGAAATTTTTCCGGATAAGGAACATTTCGGCCGCGTTTTTAGAAACAATGCGAAAATGAGTGCAATGGGAATTACCCAGATTGCCGCGGTGATGGGGCCATGTGTTGCCGGTGGCGCTTACCTTCCCATCATGAGCGACGAAACTTTAATGGTTGACGGAAATGGATCTATTTTTTTAGCAGGCCCTTACCTGGTGAAAGCCGCAATTGGAGAAATTACTGACAACGAAACATTGGGAGGTGCCACCACACATACGGAGATAAGTGGTATCGCCGATTATAAATTTGAAACCGAGCACGAATGCCTTGATGAGATTAAAAAGATCGTTGGTAAAATCGGTGAATTTCCTAAAGCGGGGTTTAACAGGGCCGCGCCAATACGACCGTCGAAAAATCCGGCAGAAATTTATGGAATATTCCCTGAAGGAAATTCTAAGCCTTATGATATGCTGGAGATTATTGAGCGAATAGTGGACGGTGCTGCGCCGCTTAATCAAAAAGTTCCTGCACAACAAACAACAGGTGACGCAGCCTCAGCAAATACAAGTTCGTTCGAACAATTTAAAGAAGGATATGGCAAAACAATTATTTGCGGCTATGCAAGAATAGACGGATGGGCTGTAGGTATTATAGCAAATCAACGATTGAATATTAAAAACAAAAAAGGCGAATTGCAAATAGGTGGCGTAATATATAATGACAGCGCCGACAAAGCCGCGAGATTTATAATGAATTGCAACCAGAAAAAAATACCGCTTGTATTCCTGCAGGATGTTACAGGATTTATGGTTGGCAGCCGCAGTGAGCACAGCGGCATTATAAAGGACGGCGCTAAAATGGTGAATGCTGTTGCCAACTCCGTAGTGCCTAAAATCACTATTGTGCTTGGCAATTCTTATGGTGCGGGCAATTATGCCATGTGTGGCAAAGCTTATGATCCCAGATTTATTTATGCATGGCCTTCTGCGAAAATTGCGGTAATGGGTGGAGAGCAGGCCGCCAAAACTTTATTGCAGATAGAAGTTGCTTCACTCAAATCGAAAGGAGAGGAAATAACACCGGCAAATGAGCAAAAACTTTTATCAGAAATGACAGAAAGGTATGCAAGCCAGACAACGCCTTTTTACGCTGCGGCACGACTATGGATAGACGCCATCATCGATCCGCTGGAAACAAGAAATATTATTTCTGAAAATATTCGCGCCGCAAATAACAATGCGGAAATAGCTGACTTTAAAACGGGTGTGTTCCAGGTTTGACTGTTGTGAGAATAATACAAGGTCACTTTAGGGCTGCATTCTGTATTAAACTAAGTCGAAGTTTTTTGCAAAAAAATACTAATTTCACTCCTTCAGGCCATTAGAAAATTCCGAACCAGTAATTTATGAGAAAAAAAAAATTACCAAAACTTCTTTTAATAGTTAGTCTTGCTATCTTCCTTTTTCAAAGTTGTAAAGACGACAGCTATCTCACCTCAATTCCGCCCATAGCAGATCAATCATTTAGTGAAGAGTTTGATACCGCTTCTGCTGCACTGGCCCGCGGATGGCAATTTATAAATACGAGTGAGCCCGCCGGCAGCAGTGTATGGCAAAACGGAGGAAGTATTCCCCCTTTTTTCAACGCCTATTCCAATAATGGAAGCAATGCCGGCTTTGTAGGAGTGGATTATCTTTCCACCTCTGCCGACCAGGGAATTATAAGTAATTGGATTGTGTCTCCGACAGTGCTTATGCAAAATGGCGATAAAATCATTTTTTATACAAGAGCATTGCAGTTGGCTGATGGTACCGGCGACACGACAGATTTTGGAAACAGCCTCCAGTTGAGGATCAACACGATTGATAATGGCACAAACGTGGGTGACGGACTTGACCCCGGTAACTTTTCCAGACGCTTGCTTTCTATAAACCCACAATTGATATACAGCAGTGTAATAGCTCCTAATCCTACAGCATATCCGTCTCAATGGACCCGCTTTGAAGCAACCATATCGGGAATAAACGGACCTCTAAAGGGGAGGTTTGCATTTAGGTATTTTGTCACAGATGGCGGCTCTAACGGGAACGGCACAGGTGTAGGTATTGATGCGGTTTCTTATAAAAGCGCCGGGTATTGATTAAGAAAAACTGTTTTGGTTTAATAAATTTTTATAAATGAAAAATAACAAAATTTTACTTTTTATTTCTTTCGCTTTCGTTTTATTAATGGTATTTATTGCTTCCTGCACCAAAGATCAATTGAAAACAAATAACCCTCCGTCACCGTATCCGCCGCCTGTAAAAAATTCATCTTTTGTTGAAGAGTTCGATACCGTTGGCAACCTTACTTCAAAAGGCTGGGCCTTTCAGAATAACACTAACCCGGTAGGATCAACGGGCTGGAGACAGGGAAGATATGAAGAAGCTAACCAGGTAAAATTTATCTATGTGGGGCCGTATCTTGGTTTCCCTGCATATAGCGCTCACAACACGCCTAATGATTTTGTAAGCTGCGACGTAAGCTGTCTCGGCGACGCATCGGGCACTGGTGGCAATATAAGTGCCTGGCTTATATCTCCTCTGCTCGACATGAAAAATGGCGATTCAATTTACTTTTACAGCCGCGCAACAAATGATGCGTTGTATTACGACGCCGCCACGGATCGCATGCAAGTGTGGGCAAATTTTACAGATGGTACTGCTGACGTAGGCAAGACAGATGCAAGCACAGGGAGCTTTACAAAACTCCTATTAGATATCAATCCAAATCGTGTATATAATTACCAGGGAGGGTTTCCTGCAGTATGGACTAAATATACTATTGTGATTTCCGGCATTCCGGGCAACGGAAGCATCACTAACGGCCGGTTTGCATTCAGGTATTATAATGAAGATGCAGGTTTACAGGGAGGCAGTGGAGTTTCAGGAACTTATTACAATCCAACGGTTGTGGGGATTGACCAGCTTTCCTTTGTGCACCTTTAATTGTTGAGAGCAATCTTATCTATTTCCCCGGTCTTTATTTACTATTTTCAAAGTATTATGAAGTTTTCATTGGTGGCATTTCTCTGCGCTGTCCTGTTTATTTTCTCCTGCAACTCCCCTGCAACGGAACCTGTAAAGCCGATTTCAAAACAAGATGAGGTTAAAAATAATATTGTACAATTAAAAGAAGATGCGGCAACAGGAGATATCATTGTAAGGATGACTGATGATCTTATAAGTGAGCAGATAAAATTTTTGAATGAAAAAGAAAAGATCTATTCACACGCAGGCATTGTTATTATGAAAGGTGGCCAGCCCTTTGTTTGCCACATAGCTCCAAACGACCCTAAAAATGATACCATCCAAATGGTACCAGTTGATTCGTTCATAAATCCTGCAAAAAATTTAAGATGTGCGCTTTACAGGTATCAACTCTCTAACCCGGAAAAAGATTCTTTAAATGAAGTATTATTAAAGTACAAAGCCAGGAATATACGGTTTGACTGGCTTTACGATCTAAGCACAAATGATAAAATGTATTGCGCCGAATTAATTGATAAAGCTTTACAGGAAGCTACAGGTGACAGAATCCATATTAAGGAAGCAAATATTCCAGCGACAATGCAGCCAACAGTTTTTGCTTTTTTCAAAAATGAACATATCACAAAAAAAATGGTAACGGAGCGAAAAATAATTACCATTGATAATCTTTATATGCGACAGGATTGTGAAAAAATAATGAGCTTTCCACTAAAATATTTACCCGGATCATGAGCGAAAAAAAAATTACGATATATACCGATGGTGCCTCAAGAGGTAACCCCGGCAGAGGCGGCTACGGCGTTGTGATGATGTACGGCAATCATAAAAAAGAATTGTCAAATGGATACCGGCTTACCACTAACAATCGCATGGAACTTATGGCAGTGATCGCGGCGTTGGAAGCGTTAAAAAAAGATGCGCTGAATATGGTTATCTATTCTGATAGTAATTACGTGGTAAAAGCCGTAATGGAAGGCTGGCTAAAAAAATGGATCAGGACCAATTTCAAAGGGAATATCAAAAACAGCGACTTGTGGTTGAGGTATGATTCACTTTCAAAAAAGCACCACATTGAGTTTAAATGGGTGAAGGGCCATGCACAAAATATCATGAATAATCGGTGCGACGAACTTGCAACAACAGCGGCAGATGGTAATAACCTCCAGGCTGATGAGGGGTATGAAGAAGACAATGAATATAAAAAATAATATGACCCTGGTTTTGAGCTACGCCTTTATATGCTGCCCGGCAAGTTCTGTTGATTGTTTTGTTATTAAATAATAGCTTCCAAAAAGTATCGCAGAAAAAACAAAAGTGGCAGCTACGCTCCATGGATAAAATGGCAGCCCATCACTATAGCAAAGTAACAAGCCATTAAAAGTTTTAGGTCTTTGCAAACCTGCCAGCGGGGAATTGCTTAGCCAAACCATAAAATTTGAGACGATAAAATACGCAGTGGGAGCTGCTATAGAAGCCAAAGCAATGCGGCCTATATTAAAATTTTTAATAAAAAATCCAAAAATTGTAAGTGAAGTAAAGAGTATATAATTAGTAATTTGCCCGTCATAAAAGCCGTATATATTACCTACGCCATTTCTGTAAAGAATTTCGTACAAAGCATCAGAAATAAACATGGATAAAAGAGGCATTAGAAAAGCAAACTTCTTATCTTTTATAATAGCTCCGCCAAAGATGGCCATAGCTATTTGCGGAGCAAAGCCGTAATGCCTGCCCGGCATAATTCTATATAGGGAAGCAATTACAATTAATAAAATAAATCCTGTAACTATTTGCTTTGTAACTTTCATGATCTGTTCGTTTTGCGCAAAAATAAGTATAATATTTTTTTCATGCAGATTGCATTTTTGGATGTTGAAGGATATCTTTTTAGCAGGACAGAATACTTTGCTAATTAATTTAAATAGGGAATTTTAGCACATTGTGGCATCCTTCGTAAATGAAAATTGATTAGTATGGCACATCACAATTCTACGGGGGTATTGGGAGAAAAAATGGCTGCAAACTGGCTTACTTCCAAAGGCTTTGAAATCCTCCACCAAAACTGGAGATACAGTCATTGGGAAATCGACATTATCGCATCATTAAATAACGTGCTGCATTTCATTGAAATAAAAACGAGGAGAACTAAAAAATTCGGATTCCCTGAAGAAGATGTTACCAAAAAGAAATTAATAAATCTTATTAACGCATCAGAAGAATTTTTGCATCAATACCCCGGCTGGAAAAATATACAGTTTGATATTCTTTCAATTA
>JBBSBD010000336.1:0-6112 GCA_038251675.1 Chitinophagales bacterium
CGTTTCCGCCGCCAACATTTATTAACGACATCACGCAGGCGGTTAAACGCGGTTTTGAAGCAGGATGTTTCAGGCTTTCATTCGATTACAAACAATGGTTTTTAAAAGCAAATTGTTGGTTTACCCGTTTCAATATAAATGCATTTCGCTTTGGTGACCAGAGCTTGTTTGTTACGAAATATCTTTTTAATAACACAGGTGGTTTTTGCGAAGAACATATTGTTATGGAAGATCAGCATCTCATAATCCGTCTCAGGAAGGGTAATAAATTTACCATTATGCCAGGGGCAGTAATTACTTCTGCCAGGAAATATATTGATAACGGAATTTATAAAACCCAATCTGTTTTTTTCCTGATATTTTTCATGTATCAACTGGGTTTCTCACAACAGGCATTGGTGAGAATATATAAAAAACTAATGCAGCAGGATAAGCTTTAAACTTATGTTTACGGCCTGAATAGAAAATTTGAGTTCGGAAAAGCATAATTAATTTATAACTGATATGACAGAAAAAAAATACGACATAATTGTAATCGGAGCAGGGTCTGCCGGGCTTAGTATTTGCCTGTTTATGGCCAAGGCAGGGTTTAAAACTTTGGTGATTGTAAAAAGTGATAAAGACATCGGCGGTGAATGTTTAAATGACGGCTGTGTTCCCAGCAAAGCATTAATTCATGTTTCGAGGATCGTACATAATGCACGGCTTGCCAGGGAGTTTGGGATGCAGGTAAATGGAAAAGCAGACATCAAAAAAGCGATAGATTACGTGTATAAAAAACAGGAAGTTATAAGGGTTCACGAGAATGCGAAATGGTTAAAAGAACAAGGTGTTGATTTAGTTTTAGGGGAAGGGAAATTTTCGGGAAAAGATAAAGTTACCGTAAATGGAAAAAAATATACTGCAAAGAAAATCGTACTCGCTACAGGCTCAAAACCGCGTAAGTTAAAAGTGCCGGGCGTTGAGCTTGTCAATTATTTTGATAATGAAAATATCTTTCACATCAACGATTTACCAGGCCGTTTTCTAATGGTAGGAGGTGGCCCAATAAGTATAGAATTAGGCCAGGCATTGAACAGGTTGGGCAGCGAAGTAACTGTAATAGACAGGGGAGACAGAATATTGGGGCATGATGATGAAGTAGTTGCCGGAATATTATTAGAACGCTTGAAGGAAGAGGGATTAAATTTTCATTTCAATGTTTCAATTGAAAAATTTACTTCAGTAAATGAAGCAGTGTTAAAACATAAAAACGGCGATACTTTTACGCAAACTTTTGATGCAGTTTTTGCAGGCATCGGAAGAGAATTGATATTAGAGCCTTTGCAATTATCCTTAGCCGGCATTGAAACAAAGGATGATAAGATCGTAAAGGACAAATATTTAAGAACAACTAATAAAAATGTTTTTGTTTGCGGGGATATTGCCGGGGATCTCCTGTTTTCTCATGCGGCTGAATTTCATGCCCGTATTATTCTCAACAATCTCTTCTCTCCTTTAAAGAAAAAATTATCAAATGATCACATGTCGTGGGTTACGTTTACCGAACCTGAGGTAGCGACATTTGGCCTGAATGAAAAGCAGTTATTGCAAAGAAATATTAAGCACTTAAAACTGGAAGAAAGTTTTAAAGATGATGATAGGGCCATAACGGATAATTACCGCTATGGTAAAGCAATCATGTATATCAGTAAAAAAAGCTGGTTTAAAAAACAGGTAATTTTAGGCGGAACTATGATTGCTCCCAATGCGGGAGAATTGATACAGGAATTAATATTGGCAAATACTAATGGACTTTCGATTGATGCCATCTTCAATAAAATTTATCCTTACCCGGTTGCCTCAAGGATTAACCAAAAAGTTATTCTTGGGTATAAACAACAATCACTAACGGATTTTATTAAAAAGGTTTTACGAATAACGTTTAAAATATTTAACTAATGGAATGGTGGGATGTTTTCACAAATTGGTTTTTAAGCCTTGGCGAAAAGTATGGAGTAAATCCATACATCTTTGGGGGAATTTATATCGGAGCTATTCCTTTATTTTTTCTTTGCCTTGCATGGACGGTAAAAAAAATGAAGCAAAAAAAGTCTTTTGTGCTTCCCCTGCTGCTCACCGGGTTATGTTTTGTGTCCGCCTATCTGTACCTAATTATTGTGGGTAAAAATATTCCGGTATGGGTGTATGTTTTTATCGGCTTAATGGTTGTTTATGGTATTTATTCTACTATTAAAAAAATAAAGGGAAAAACAAAAGCTTCATGAAAAACATTATCCGGTTAATTTATTATACAATAGTGTATATGAGTAAAAATAAGCTTCCGGTAATTCTATTTGATGTTAATGAAATTTTAATCGACATGGTGCCTTTCAAAAAGAAAATCAATTCTCTTTTAAATAGCAACAAAGGTTTCCGTATTAAATTCGGAACGCTGCTGCTATAATTGCTCGTTGATAACTGCACCTAATTATCACGACTTCTCAGCTACTGCCGATGCAGCCTTAGATATGGCAGCGAAACCATAGAAAGCAGAGATAGATCAAAAAGAAAAGCATATTGTTAGTAAAACGGTGGAAGTCAAGAACCGCACTGAAATAAACAGAGTGTAAAAAAATTTCTTTTGGATAAATTAATTACAAGAACGATGTTGAAGAGAAATAAATCATAACATTAATCAATTTGAACATGAAACCAAACGATGATTCCGCAAAACTTCCTATAGAAAAACGTCCTTTTAGAATATTGATAATATCGGGATCGGATAGACGACAATACAATTGCCCCGGTGTTGATGGAAAGAGCAGGATGCTCATGCTAAAAATGGCGGAGATGCTGCCTAAAGATTGGGAAATTGATTATGAAGACCTGGGTAATGTGTACGGCAGGTCGAAAATTCAGAGTTGTAATGCGTGTGTTTCTACATCGATGGCTCTTTGTGTATGGCCATGCAATTGCTACGAAAAAAGCAGTTGGATGGAGCCCGATCTTATGTGGGATATGGATATGTATGCAAGGCTTGATATGGCTGACGCCTGGGCAATTATTGGCCCCATCAATTGGTATTCTCCTTCTTCCAATTTGAAACTGATGTTTGATCGCCTGGTATGCATGAACGGGGGAAACCCGGATGAAAACCTGATAGACCATAAAGATCCGGAAAAAGCCATGGCTTTAGAACACACAGCTTTATGGGAAGAAATCAGTGTGAACCATCTGGAAGGAAGAACTGCAGGTTTCTTCTGTTATGGTGATGAAGGTGGCGACGAAATGGATGAAAATAATGTTCCCAAAATATTAAAACATAAAAATTATTTTGACGGAGACGCCGAAATTTTCGATGATGATAGAAATGCTTATGCCCCTTTAGTTTGGCAGTGCCGCTATGGAGGCATTGAAGTACCTGAGCAACTGTGGGCACATGCAACATCTGGCAAGGGTAAAAAGTACAGTGATAACCAGTCGGAGAATGTGGTAAAAGATGATAAGTTTATGCAAGTTTTTGATAAATGGGTAACCGATTTCGAAACATTCGTTACAAACAAAGGGAAAGTATTACCCGGGAAATGGAGAGCCTATGATTATAAACCACCCACTAACTTAATAAAGGAAGCTAAAACAGGGATTCGTTCCTGGATGCTGCGATTTGGTGTTACTCCTGAAAACTCTTCGCCGGAAATACAAAAAGAACAAGGATTAAATAAGGATACAACCTTGCGTCCTAAAAAAAGTGAAGGAGAAAAACTTAGAGAAAAGAAGGCAGAGTAATTGCAGCCTTCATCAAAACAGTTTTACAATGATTAAGCGAATATTTGATTTTAAAGACGCTCCGATACTTGCTACAGTTTTTGTAGTCCTCTTTATTGCCGAAGGAAGGCATCAGTTACGCAAGAGAAAGCAGCCACGCATGAAGCGGGTGATTATTAATTCTATTGTTTCTATCCCGGCGTTTACATTGCTACGTTTTTTATTTTTGCCCCTAATGGTTAGGTTGGCTTTGAAAAATCGTGAATTGAAATGGGGATTGAACTATCAATATAAAGCGCATCCGGCTGTAAAAGGCCTGGTTGCCTTTCTGGTAATGGATTATACCAATTACTTGTGGCATGTACTAAATCATAAGATCCCTGCACTATGGCGTTTTCATGTTGTGCATCACTCCGACCCTGATATGGATGTAAGTACTGCATTACGTTTCCATTTTGGCGAATTGATCGGCTCTGTTTTTTACCGGGGTGCTTTTGTCTTTTTATCTGCTGCCACAGCTTTACAAGTGTTGCTGTATGAAATTCTTTTCGAAGGCGCTACCCAATTCCATCACAGCAATATGAAGTTAAATTTCCAGTTGGAAAAGGCATTGAACAAACTGATAGTAACACCAAGAATGCATGGTATTCATCACTCCATCATTCGCCGGGAAACAGATAGTAATTATTCCGTTATTTTTTCATTTTGGGACCGGTTGCACAATACCGCACGGTTAAATGTACCGCAAGAAAAGATTGTTACCGGGGTGCCTTTTTATAGCAATCCTGATGAATTGACTATAGGTTATTTACTTAAGTTACCATTTACAAAAATCAGGCAATGGAAAGATGAAGAAAGCACATTGAGTTATTCAAAAACAAATTCGAACAAAAACACGTTAGAAAAATAAACGAACAGGTATGCGAATGTGTATGTTTCTCCTATTTTCCTGCTTATATCAAACTGCTTTGCCACAGGTAAACAGCAAATCTTTTCAATTTTTACTGAACACTATCTTATCGGCTAAAACACCTATTATTGATGTGAAAGAGGCAGCAGCAGATAAAAATATTTATACTTTTTTAGATGCAAGAGAAGCAGAAGAATATAATGTCAGCCACATACTCAATTCACGTTTTATTGGTTCTAAGCATTTTGAATTGTCTTTAATTAGTGACCTGCCAAAAAATAAACCGCTCATAGTTTACTGTTCAATAGGCAAACGCAGCGAAAAGATTACAAAGAAATTATTGAAAGAGGGATTTAGTAATGTCCACAACTTATACGGGGGAATTTTTGAGTGGGTAAACCAGGGAAATGGGATAGTAGATAACGAAAATAAGCCTACAAATAAAGTGCATGCCTATGGGCGTTTTTGGGGGCAGTTTTTAGAAAAGGGTGAAAAAGTTTATTAAAATTTATGGCGAGAATAAATGTAATACAATATGATGCAGCAGAAGGTGAACTTAAGACCGTTTACGATGATTTAATTACCAAACGTGGGCAACTATCTGAAGTCTTAAAAATACAAAGCCTTCATCCTTCATCTATAAAATCTCATACTGCCTTTTACATGGACATTATGTTCAGCAAATCTGCCTTGTCGAGGGCAGAAAAGGAAATGATTGCAGTAGTTGTATCTGTTGCAAATGGCTGCATGTATTGTCAAACACATCATAGCGCTGCATTAAATAATTATTGGAAAGATGAACAAAAAATAGAGCGCTTTAAAATTAATTATCACGATGCAGCTCTCACTGAAAAGG
This sequence comes from Chitinophagales bacterium, assembly GCA_038251675.1. Taxonomy (GTDB): domain Bacteria; phylum Bacteroidota; class Bacteroidia; order Chitinophagales; family Chitinophagaceae; genus Ginsengibacter. Next base: position 5,514 of record JBBSBD010000336.1, read on the forward strand.
AGGTTGTATTATGCGAATTTGCTGTGCACTTAACTAAGTATCCCGCAGCTCATGAAAAGGATGATTACACTGAAAGATTGAAGAGAAAAGGTGTTGATGATGCTGGTATTCTAGATGTGGTACTGATAACTTCTTATTTCAACTTCGTTAATCGCATAGTTATGGCTTTAGGTGTGCAATTGGAAGAACACAATGGTGAGGGTTATAAATATTAACTTCACTCTTGCCTTCCAAACTCTTTTTTCAAGGTTGTCCCTTATTATATTCTAACACCACATCGATATAATCTAACTGTGCCTGTATATAATATTGCTGCACCTGAAATACCTCCAACGGCTTTGCGGTTCCCTGCAGGACGTTCTGGTGTGTGGTTTTATATGGTATAGTTTAACAGACCAGATAGACTAAAATATAGCACTTTCAGAAAAATGTGGCAAGGTAAATGGGTATGGCTTGTTCGATTTAAACCGTAAGTTCCGGCCTGTTGCAGATGCTTATAAAGTGCTGTAAAGTGGATATTTAGTCCTGCAATGTGAGGATAATAAGAAATGCAATACCAAACTTCCATTTAATCCATCACTGCTTGTCAGGTTCCTATA
>JBBSBD010000337.1:0-6110 GCA_038251675.1 Chitinophagales bacterium
TCAGATAAATAAAAAAGATGTCGCGAAGGGCTCATTTGAGTTTAATCCGTTTAATAATAAATTAGTAGATACCACTTTAATTACTTTGAACTCTTTCTTATCAAACACACTTTATTTTAATAGAACAAGTGTAAAATGGGGAGTAGATCTTACACACCGGCTTACTAATAATAAGTCACTTTTAAATTACGGATTTGAAAGCAGGAAACTGAGAGATGTCACCTTCAAAGGGCGATGGAATATGAGCCGCTCCATTGCGACTTCGTTCACAAATAAATATGTAAAGAATGAATTGAACACGCCTTCATTTGCAAATAGAAATTATAGCATTAACGAAGTATCTGCTGAGCCTTCAATAAGCTATATTTATCGAAGCGATTTACGGGTGAGTCTTATTTATACTTATGACGACAGGCGAAATACGATCATGCTTATGGAAAAGGCAATCAACAACGCCATTGCTGCCGAAGTAAGATATAATGTACTTTCTAACGGTACATTGAATGGCCGGTTCTCTTATAATAATATTAAATATAACGGCGGCGGTGGTGGCAGTAATACCACGGTTGGTTATATAATTTTGGACGGGCTTTTACCCGGTAAAAACTATTTGTGGAATGTAGAGCTAACCAAAAGAATTGCCGGAAACATTGAATTGAATCTGCAATATGAAGGGCGAAAACCCGGTGACACCCGAACGATACATACGGGCAGAGCCTCTGTACGAGCCATTTTATAAAGTCCCTCACTCATGAAAATAGATGTGAATTTAGCCGCCTAAACCAGCGATAATGTTTATAGTAAGGGCAATCATTACTGTATTAAATATAAATGCAAGGACACTGTGCAGTAATGAAAACCTTCTAAGCCTTTTGGAAGTAATGTCCACGTCAGAAACCTGGAACGTCATGCCGAGTACAAAAGAGAAATACGCGAAATCCAAATAATCCGGCTTCTTATCATTTGGAAATTCAAGGCCGCCGGCGTGCGTATCCGGTTTGTCTTTATTATCTCCATAAAAAATATGCGCGTACCTGAAAGTAAAAATTGTATGTATAAGAAACCAGGAGAAAAGCATGCCTGCGATTGCAACGCTTAAATGTAAAGCCTCTGTTGCTTTAAAATCCTTTTTTGAAATCAATAAAAGAAGAACCGCCAGGAAACTGGCAAAAGTTGAAACAAGTACGGTAATGAAGATCAAAATTCTGCTAGAATCCTGTGCTTTCGCCTGTTCGCGAATTTGCTGAGATTTTGTAACGGAGAAGGTTATCCAACTTAAGATGATCATGCTAAGGCTAAAAGCATCCCAACTGATCATCAGATGGGTAAGTTGATCCAGTTGCTGTATATCCACAATAAAGTAGATGATTACTCCAATAACGACGCAGATAAGAAGCTTTTGCGCTGAATGAATCCTTTCAAATATTGATAAATTCGATTCGTTTTTGACCTGTGGCATTCGGAAACTAAGTTACTTTTTTTGGGAAAGTTACAGCGAATCAAAGCGGAAATAAAAGAATTATTAATAGGAGTCTTCTGCATAAAGACTCCAAAAAATAAATTTAGAGAATTGCTATCGCAGTATTTTGGTATCGCCTAATTGGTAAAAGAATCCAAATTGAAAAACATTACTTTGAACCGTTGAGCCGTTTGAATTGTCGTTAATATTACTCAATCCAAATACATATCTTGCATCTATTCCCAATCCCGATGAAGATAAATAGCCAATACCTAACGGGATCGATACTGCAGTTGATTGAAAACCTTTGTCGTTGACCGTTACATTGCCTGTTTTTGTTTTGGCGCTAAGCAAAAATCCCATCTGCGGGCCACCTTCAAGCCTGAAACCATTGCTGAAAAAATATTGAAGCAGCACGGGTACATTGATATAATTTAAATTATAAGTAATCTTGTTGTTGCTGCCAATCAAACTCGCTCTTGTACCTTCTAATGAATAAAATATTTCCGGTTGTATCGCCCAGGTTTTTGAAGTATGTATATGGGCTAAGCCCCCAATATTAAAGCCTATTTTATTTTCAAAATTAGTATTAGTAGTGCTATGCAATGTGGAAGCATTTACACCACCTTTAATTCCAAAATAGATTTTTTGGGCATCTGCCGTATACATCAAAAACGTGCCTAAAATGAAAATGGTTATTTTTTTCATTGTTGTTTTTTACAATATTAAAATAGAAATGTGTTACGAAAATTATAAATGCCGGTTGACAAAAGTCAACCCCTTTTTTTTTAATATATGGTGTTTATCTTTGCCGACGAAATTTGTTCACCATGCACGTGTCCTTCCCGTAATGTAAAGGGAATTAAATTTCAAACTATGGCAGCATTACATAACAGAATCTCCCAAAAGGAGCTGAAGGAGCGGTTATATAAGGAAACTGAGCCGCGTACTACCTTATCATTTTACAGGTACCTGCACATTGAAAATCCCCAGGATTTCAGGGATCAACTTTATAAAAAATTTGATGAATTAAAAGTGTTTGGACGCATTTACGTGGCGCACGAAGGAATTAATGCACAGTTGAGTGTTCCTTCTTCCAACTATGAGGATTTTAAGAACGCTCTAAGTTCAATCCACGGCCTGGAAAACCTGCGTTTAAATATTGCAGTAGATGACCATGGTAAAAGCTTTTGGGTATTGAAAATAAAAGTGAGAGAAAAAATAGTAGCCGACGGGATACAGGATCTCTCGTTCGACATGAACAGGAAAGGTAATTACGTGGATGCTGTTTCATTTAACGATATCACTGCCGATCCTGAAACGATAGTCGTGGATATGCGCAATCATTATGAATACGAAGTGGGGCATTTTGAAAATGCAATAGAAATTCCTTCTGATACTTTTCGCGAACAATTGCCCATGGCCGTAAGTATGCTTGAAGATAAGAAGGATAAAAATATTATCATGTATTGCACCGGCGGTATTCGTTGTGAGAAGGCAAGTGCCTGGATGTTGCACAATGGTTTTAAAAATGTTTTTCACCTTGAAGGGGGCATTATTCAATACGCAAATAAAATAAAAGAAGAAAATCTTGATAATAAATTTCTTGGAAAGAACTTTGTATTTGATGGAAGGCTGGGGGAGCGTGTAGGTGATGAAATTATAAGCCATTGCCATCAATGCGGAGAGGTGTGTGATGTACATACAAATTGCGCTAATGAAGGATGTCACCTACTTTTTATTCAATGCAAAAAATGTAAAGATCAATTTGACGGCTGCTGTTCCGTCGAATGCCAGTCAATCTATAATTTACCTGAAGAAGAACAAAAAGAAAAAAGAAAAGGTGTAAAAAAAGGAATGATGATTTTTAATAAATCACGGCAAAGGATGCAAAGCCTTTCTTTAAAAAAGACGAAATTAAATGATGGCTAACAACTCCTGCAGTAAACTCCTACGCCTTTGTATGCAAGTTATATGCCCTATTTATAGTATTGTATAAAACTGTAATTTCGAGAAGAGAAACAGGAGCATACTTATCTTTGTATTTTATCTAAAAAGAATACTATGGCAAAATGGTTAGTTGATCCTTCACACTCAGAAGTACATTTTAAGATTAAGCACCTGGTAATTTCAACTGTGACGGGTTCTTTTAAAAAATTTGATGGCAGTTTTGAATCTTCAAAAGATGATTTTTCAGATGCAAAAGTAAATTTCACTGTTGACACTGCCAGTGTTGATACCAACAGTGAACAGCGCGACGGTCATCTAAAGTCCGATGATTTTTTTAATTCAGAAAAATATCCGCAAATGAAATTTACTTCAGCCTCAATCTTAAAAAAGAATGAGGAGGAATATATTTTAAAAGGAGACCTTACAATAAGAGATGTTACAAGACCTGTTGAATTATATGTTGAGTATGGCGGGCAAACGGCGGATATGTATGGCCAAACCAAAGCTGGTTTCGATGTTACAGGAAAAATTGACAGGCAGGAGTATGGGTTAAAATGGTCTGCTGTTACTGAGGCAGGCGGGCTTGTAGTGAGTAATGATGTAAAGTTGAGTATAAGCCTTCAGTTTATAAAACAACCTGGTTAACCTATTCTTTTTATTTTATTTTCATGCAAATAATTTTGCATGCCGCTAAGTTCACGCAAAGAAGTTGCCGCTTATGTTCATAGGAAATTGTTATTTCGCCTGAGGCGACTTGCTATCTTTTTCATAATCGTCACTGCAATACTTGTCTATGAAATTTCAAATAATTATATAGCGATATATCTCTCTTTTGCCGGTTTCATAACGGGGTTCACAATTGGCTATATTGTCGGGAAGAGAATGCACAAAATAAGCTGGGATGAAGAAGCTTCTAAAGTGATTGGAAAAATGGATAGGGTAGGGATTCTCATTCTCATTACTTACCTTTTGTTTGCAATAACAAGAAGATGGATTTTTTCGCACTGGCTCGAAGGGCATACGCTCAGTGCATTTGTGCTTTCCATAAGCTGCGGAGCAATCATCAGCCGGTTATGGTTTGTACGGCGCAAAATTCGTGATGAACTTCGAAAAGCAGGTAGGTTACATCCTGAAAAAGAAAATAACACGGTAGCTTGATTTTACCCTAATCATAATTTATTGAGTGAAGCATTAATTCTCTTTAATGTTTCTTCATTCGTTAATTCCTCGGGCTTAAATTTTTCACCAATCAGCTTTTCATATAATTCAATATAGCGTTTACTGATAGTCGATATCCACTCATCTTCCATTTCCGGAACATGTTGCCCCTCTTTACCCATAAAATTATTTTGAATAAGCCATTCCCGCACAAACTCTTTACTAAGCTGTTTTTGTTTTTCACCTTTGGCCTGTCTTTCTTCAAACCCATCAGCATAAAAATATCTTGAGCTGTCCGGTGTGTGAACTTCGTCGATCAATATGATTTTATCATCAAGCTTTCCAAATTCATATTTTGTATCAACGAGTATCAGTCCTCTTTTTGCCGCAATTTCTTTTCCTCTTGCAAAAAGCCGTAAGGCATAATCTTCAAGAACTTTAAAGTCTGCCGCGGAGACAATTCCTCTTTCAATAATTTCTTCTTTACTAATATCTTCATCATGCCCCTCGGAGGCTTTGGTAGAAGGTGTGATAACAGGTTCATTAAATAAATCGTTTTCACGTAACCCTTCCGGTAAGTTTATGCCGCATAAAACTCTTTGCCCTGAAGAATAGGTTCTCCACGCATGGCCGGTGAGATTACCCCGTACCACCATTTCAATTTTAAAAGGATCGCATTTCAGCCCGATGGAAGCGTTTGGAGCCGGCGTATCAACGAGCCAGTTTGGGCAAATATCTTTGGTCGCATGTAACATGTAAGCAGCTACCTGGTTAAGCACCTGGCCCTTATATGGAATAGGTTTTGGAAGAATAACATCGAAAGCAGATATGCGATTACTGGCGATCATTACAAGCCAACGATCCTTAATTGTATAAACATCTCTTACTTTTCCACTGTAAAAATTGGTTTGCCCGGGTAATAAATAATTTTCCATTTTGCTAAAATAAATCCGAATTGCTCTATGGCAAACTTTAGCCATTTGAAGATATAAACATTCGGCCCCGGATATGTAGAAAATTATTTTCCTGAAACACCCAACAATGCTTACTTTGCTCTCAAATTCTAAACCCAAATACGAATGCTATGAGAAAAAAACTTAGATTTTTTACTCTTTTGATTTCGGCAACTATTTTTTCAACTGTTGCCCTTGCTCAAAACACCACTATAACCGGCAATGTAAAAAATAGCTCCACCGGAGATGAAGTGCCTGCGGTATCTATAACGGTTAAAGGAAGCAATGCCGGCACCTACACGGACAATAAAGGAGACTTTAAATTATCGTCCGATGTGCGTCCGCCGCTCACACTTCTTGTTTCTTCTATTGGATACCAGTTACAGGAAGTGGCAGTTACCGATGCAACTTCAGTAGTAAACGTTTCTCTGGTGCCTGCAAGCACGCTGGGCCAGGAGGTCGTGATATCCGCGACAAGAACTCCGTCGAGAATTTTAGAATCACCCGTTACTATTGAAAGAATAAGCGCTTCTAATATTCGAAGTACAGCGGCAGTTTCTTATTATGATATGATAGGAAAACTGAAAGGA
>JBBSBD010000338.1:0-6095 GCA_038251675.1 Chitinophagales bacterium
AGCCTTAAGAGAAAAATATCCTACCGCTACATTGTAATCACCAGTTGTTGTTGCAGCCAATGCCTCCGACCCTATTCCTACCTGCTGCAGAGAACTTGTATTATTTCGGCCTGCGCCATTACCTACAAAGATATTATCACTACCCGTATTGTTACTGATGCCAGCATCTTCACCCACAAATACGTTACGGGCTCCAATTGTATTTGCTTTTCCGGCATCCTGTCCTGCAAAAACATTCTCGCTTCCGCTGTTATTAACGTTGCCAGCAAGATGTCCGATGAATAAGTTATTAGAACCGGAAGTATTGCTGCCTCCTGCTGCATCACCGATAAGAGTATTGTTAGTTCCCGTTGTAATATTTTCCCCCGCATGTTGGCCAAAGAACACACTGTTTATCCCCTGGGCAATCTTACCGGAGAGAATATTATTGGTTTTAAAAACCAGGGGCTGGTTATCAGTGGTGCCAATAAAATCATTATTCGGATTGATGGCGCTGTTGCCGGAAAGCCCCCATGATGCATTGTTGAGCGCACTGAGTGTTGCCAGCTTGCTCCATTTATTATTTCCATTCCAAAAATAAAAACCCGCGCCCTCAGGCAGAGCTGCATTGGTGTTAAAAACAAGTAGCGAAATAGCAGGAGAAGGAATAGTTGTTACATCAGTTTCAGAAACAAGACTTATCCTTGGAATCAATAAGCCTTTGTTGGCATTCTTAATATCCAGAATGGCACTGGCGTTAGGTTGTGAACCATCGCTATTGATAGCTATGCTTTGCGATTGTGCTGCTTTAATAACTAACATGCAAGGAAAAAGTATAAGAATTTTTTTCATGGTAATTTTTTATTCGGTCACTGCAATTATTTTTTCACGAGTGATTCAATCAGCAACCGCAACTGAACTATCTGTTCATTTTGGCTTTTTATCATCTGTTTCATTTCTTCATTCTGATTAGTTAATTCCTTTATCGCCGCCAATGCAATGCCTGCCGGGTCCACAGTACTGATGCCTTTGTTATCTGCACCCAAGCCAAACAATGCATAAAAATCTTCTGCCACCGGGCCTATATGGTATTCATTGGTTCCTTTGTATTTCCATTTTTGTATAGAGAGTTGAGAAATTTTTTGCAGCAACTCGTTGCTATTTAAATCTGTAAAATTCTCCTTCTTTGTTCTTGATGAAGTGTTTGTCCAGGTGCCACTTTGAGTGAGGTAAGCACCATTACCATTGCCAGGAGCATTACCTACCTCCAAAGCATGTTGGGCACTGGTAGTAGTGATACCAAAAGCCCATCTGTCAACATAGCCATCTCCAAAAACCATGGTATTACTGCTTGTTACCCATGCTGAAGATCCTATAGCTGTTGTATTGTGGAGGTTTCCCATGGTGTTGAATGGACCACTTCCTGCTCCAAGAGCTGTATTACTATTGCCAATAGTATTATGAGCTAATGCATAATCCCCAATGGCAGTATTACCATCTCCTGTGTTATTTTGATCCAGTGCTTCTCTACCAATGGCAGTATTATAATTGCCTGTAGTATTTAAGAACAATGCATTCGTACCACTGGCAGTATTATAAATGCCTGTAGTATTGGAGAACAATGCATCCATACCACTGGCAGTATTATGATAGCCTGTGGTATTGTTATACAATGCATCGCTGCCATTGGCAATATTACTATAGCCTGTATTATTATAAAACAAGGCATGGAAACCTGTGGCAGTATTATTATACCCGGAAGTATTTGAGAATAATGCTGCAGGGCCGCTGGCAGTATTATTATTCCCGGTGGTATTATAGAACAATGTCTGAGCACCATCTGCAGTATTATTATTCCCTGTGGTATTATTATTCATTGCATGAAACCCAGTTGCTGTGTTTAAATAGCCAGAAGTTGCTTTATTTAAAACCTCTGTTCCTATACCGGTATTTTCATATCCTATTCCGTTTAATTCCAGTGTTCCATATCCAATACCAACATTATCTGTACCTGAATTATTAAATAAAGAATTTTGCCCGATACCGATTACCCTTACAGCCGCTGTGGCATTTTCCATAGCTCCACTACCGATTGCTATTGCATCCGTTCCGTTGAGTAAAGTTGAAAGTGCGTTGTAGCCTATAGCAATACAATCCTGCTGACTGATTCCTTTATACAGGCTCTGCCTGCCGATGGCAATATTCCGGTTGCCGGTTTTGTTGGAAAATAAAGCCTGCACGCCAAATGCTGTATTGTCATTGCCGGTACTGTTTCCCCGCATTGCACTTAACCCCGCCGCCGTATTGTTGCTGCCCGTGCTGTTTGAATCCAGCGCATAAGAACCTACACCCGTGTTTTGTGTGCCGGTAGTTGTAGCGCTACCACTTTGGTAACCAAAAAAACTGTTGTAAACACCGGTTGTATTTGCTATACCTGCAGCTCTTCCGAGAAATAGATTGCCATTGGTACCGTCAATTTTGCCTGACTGAATATTATTTATTTTAAAAATCAGCGGCGCATTATTTGTTGTGCCAATAAAATCTGTGTTTGGATTGATGCTGTTGCCACCTACACTCCAGGCGGTGTTATTCAATGTAGTGGTTGTTGCAATTTTTATCCAAATGCTGCCATTCCAAAAGTAGTATCCCTGTCCATTGGGCAATGCGCCATTATTATTAAAAATCAACAAGGAAAATGCAGGAGACGGAATCGTTGTTACATCAGTTTCTGATACAAGGCTTACTCTTGGAATCAATAATCCCTTATTTGCATTCTTAATATCCAGCATGGCGCTGGCATTGGGTTGTGAGCCGTCGGTATTGATGGCTATGCTTTGGGGCCGCACCACATAAGCAACCAACACACAAATAAAAAGTAGTATAATTTTTTGCATTTTAAAATTTTTCATTGTTTCTTTTATTTATTTTTTTTCCAGCGCATCAACTCTCTTTTGCAACTTTCCTATAAGCTCCATCAGTTCGTTTTTATCATTGCTCAATTGTTCTATTTTACTATTTTGTTCTTCAATCATTCGCTGCTGTTGCTGGATAGCAGCCAATGCAATGCCGGAAGGATCAACTGTACTGATACCCTGGTCATCCGTACCTAATCCGAATAATTTATAAAAATCTTCAGCGACCGGGCCGATATGATATTCCTCTGTTCCTTTGTATTTCCATTTTTGAATGCGAAGATTTTTTAGTTGCTGAAGAAGATCAGGCGCATTCAGATCAGTAAAATCATCTTTCTTTAAACGGGATGAAGCATTGGTCCATGTGCCCCCGCTGGTGAGGTATGCATCATTACCACTACTGGCATCATCTCCCACTTCTATTGCCCGGAAAGAGGAAACCGAAGTACGACCGAAACCCCACTTACTTACATTGGTTGATCCAAACATCATTTCAAAACTACCGCTGCTAACGGCGCCTTCCCCAATGGCTGCGGCTTCAGTAACCACGCTGGTACCTGTTGTAGTTGCATTAGCTCCGATAAATGTGCAGCTAATACAATTTGCCACATCCTTTGCCGCTTCATACCCTATGGCTACATTGTCACCTGTAAAACCACCTTTTTGCGAAAAGAATGCTCTTACGCCAATAACAGTATTATTTGGTTTTGTAGTGTTGGAGCGCATGGCGCTAACGCCAATGGCTGTGTTATTTTCTCCGGCTGTATTAGAGTCAAGTGCAAAAGAGCCAATGGCCGTATTCTGAAAACCCGTTGTGTTAAGGCTTAGCGAACTATTGCCTGCGGCTGTGTTATTATCGCCAGATGTATTTCCCTGGCCGGCGGTGTTACCAAAGAAACTATTGTTAGATCCCGTATTAGCGCTACCAGCCTTCTGGCCGAGGAACACACCGTTCGAAGCCGGCTCAATTTTACCAGATAAGATGTTATTTGTTTTAAAAACAAGCGGCTTATTATCTGTTGTTCCAACAAAATTTGTCAGCGGGTCGGTTGCTGCGTTGCCACTTGTGCCCCAGGAGAAATTAGTTAATGTATTAGTGGTGGCAAGTTTACTCCATTTACTTCCATTCCAAAAATAAAATCCCTGGCCATCTGGCAATGCCCCGTTATTATTAAAAACTAACAGCGAGGTAATCGGTGATGCAATGGTGCTTACATCAGTTTCCGATACAAGACTGATCCGCGGTATTAGCAAGCCTTTATTCGCATTTTTAATATCCAGCATGGCACTGGCACTGGGTTGTGAGCCATCAGTGTTTATAGCAATACTTTGTGCAAAGCATTCACCGGTGAGAATAAAGCAGGCTAAAGCCATATAAAATTTTTTCATAAAAATATTTTACGGGTAAATAAATTGTTGATGAATAATGCTCAGGCAGTGCAGGTGGAAGAAATTAATGGTTTGAACAAAAGACTATTCAACATAATAATCCCGTGATTATTGATGACATGAGATTTCCTGGCCCGTGTGTTGGGAACGAAAAGTTTGTTCTTCTGAATCAGTGCAAACCTTTTGTGTTGCTTCAGGCTTAGTGTCTGTGGCAAATGCTTTACACGATTTGCAGTCAGTATTTTGAGTGTCACTTTTTTTCTTTGCGCAACCTTGTGATGAAAAAATAAAAGCGGAGAATATTATCGCCGTGGCATAAGAAGTAATTTTTTTCATAAATAAATTTTTAAATAGTTAAATGATTAAGTGTGTATGAAGTTGTGTTTGTTAATGATTCTTTCCTTTACCCTTTTGGGTGATTTATTATTTCCAGGAAAAATTTATTGAAGTATTTCAAACTAAAATGTAACGCGAGCCTATAAAATATTTTAGGGTGTGTAGCGGCTAAGTATTTAATAGTTTACCGTACCAGATATTGTATGCGGTGCAGATTTTTCAGCCATTCTATGTAAACTAACATAAGCGACAGAGGTACCAGTGGGTAACGGGATCATACTTCCCGGTACAATTTGATCTGAAAACTTCTTTGCGAATTTTATGAATTTCTCTATGTCAGCTTTAGTTGTAGCAATTCCAATTGACAGGCGAACAGCTCCCCGCACTTTCTTCAAAGAATTTATGATATCATAATAGTCTCCGTGTTCCCTGTCGGCAAAGTAATTTTTCAACTGATCTTCCGAGAAGCAGTGATTTATTTCATCAATACCGGGATTACAAAAACACCCGGTGCGCAGTGATATCTTATTCGCGTTAGCCTCTTCTTCTATAAATTGAAAGGGATAAATTTGTGCATACTCATCATAAAAATTCAACAGAAATGTACCTCCCCTGCTCACGTTATTTTTGGGACCATAAAGTTTAATAAGTGGTAACCCATTGCTATGCCTCAGCGTAAGAAGTTGTTCAAGGAAAAACCCACAAAGATCCTTCACGCGGTTCTGTATATTTTCCATACCGATGCCACTTATAAAATTAAGGCCGTTGGTAATCGCAGGAATGTCCAGGTAATTGATGGTGCCGTTTTCAAATTTCTCATGATCCTGCTTTAAGAAGTAACCACTATGCCTGACTGCTGATAGTGTGATGGTGCCGCCTGCAAACCACGGCTTTTTAAGTTTATTGAATTTTGACTTTTTAACCAGCAGACAGCCAAGCCCTGTAGGATAACCAAAAATTTTATAAAATGAAAGAGAAACAAAATCCGGGCGAACTACTAATAAATCCAGTTTCGAAGAAGGAACAAAAGCGGCAGCATCCAGTAATACATCCCAGCCTTGTTCCTGTGCTTTCTCAATCAGTGCCAGCGAATGCTGAGCCCCGGAAACATTCGATTGAGCAGGAAAAGCAAACAGCTTATTCCTTTTGCCCGGATGTGTATGGAGGTGTTTCATTAATTCAGCTTCATCAATCGAAAGATCATCAGTCGTCATTGGCGTGTAGGTAACACTGCCTCCTTTGTGTTTGCAATACTCCCTTATACCATTAACAGAATTATGATTATCGGCTGTAAGAAGGTAATGGCTTTCGGGTGAGAACGGGTAACATTCCCCCACAATCTGTAATGCGCCGGAAGCATTATGGGTAAAAATGCAATAGTAGTTAATGGCATTAAAAAAATCCAGCACTTTTTTTCTTGCTTCACTTACAAATTTTTCCGAAAGCATAGAAGTAGGATTGTTGGAATGAGGATTCCCA
>JBBSBD010000339.1:0-6092 GCA_038251675.1 Chitinophagales bacterium
CCAAAACAAAATAAATCCAAGCGCTATCCTTACAATGGTGAGCCACCTCGGCTGGCTTACACTTGTTTTTTCTGTAATAATTGCTTCTTTCATAATTGACAAATTTTTTATTAACAAATAAATTTTTCAATAACTGAAATCCTCATATCCCAAAAATAAAAATTTTCTACCCGCCACCCAGATGTAATTTAACTATTCCAACAAAGTTTCCCCAAATTTGTTCTTCAATAGATTGAATATGCGATTAATTATCACCCTGTTACTTTTTGAAATTTTCATTTCATGGTCATGCACTTCCTCCAGGCATACTGCCAATAAACAAGAATTTGGCCGACTAAAATTTCTGAGTGAATTTGAGGTTCCTTATAACAAAGAATTTCAAAATACAGTTGTTGGTGGCCTTTCGGGCATTGATTACGATGCTCAAAAGAATGTTTATTATATAATAAGCGACGACAGGTCTGAACGAAACCCTGCAAGATTTTACACGGCAAAAGTCATTATCAATGATAATAAAATAGATAGCGTGTCTTTTTTGGAAACGACATTATTAAAGAACAGGGGAGGAAATTTCTATCCCGGTCCTTCGTCTGATCCATCTCATGCACCCGACCCGGAAGCGATTAGATACAATCCGTTGAAAAACTCCTTTGTATGGAGCAGTGAGGGCGAACGTGTGGTAAGCAGTAATAAGATTATATTGGAAGACCCTTCAGTAACTGAAATAAATGAAAAGGGAATTTACATGGACACTTTTGTTCTTCCAAAACAAATCCACATGAGTGCACAAGAAACCGGGCCAAGAAGAAACGGAGTGTTTGAAGGATTATCTTTCGCTGACGATTATAAAACTCTTTTCATAAATGTTGAAGAGCCGTTATACAATGACGGGCCGCGTGCAGGTTTGAAGGATTCCGTAGGTATTATAAGAATTTTAAAATTTGATGTTGCGACAAAAAAACCTATTGCCCAATATGGCTATAAAATCGACGCTGTAGAAGAAGCTCCCATTCCTGAAGGTGCATTTATAATCAACGGGATCCCAGATATTCTTACATTGCAAAAGAACAAACTGCTTGTAATCGAGCGATCCTTTTCCACAGGAAGAATTGGTTGTACCGTAAAAGTTTATCTCGCTGACCTGGCAAAAGCAGATAATATTAATGATGAAGTTTCTTTAAAAAACAAAACCGTTAAGATGGTTTCAAAAAAGCTTTTACTTAACATGAATGATCTCGGCATTTACATTGATAATATTGAGGGAGTTTGCTTCGGGCCTGTTTTACCGGATGGCCATAAAAGCCTTGTTTTTGTCTCTGACAATAATTTTGATTCCATTCAGAAAACCCAATTCCTTCTATTTGAAATTGATTAACAAAAGCATCAATAAGACAACACTCTCACCTACCTATTCAGAAGGCAGCGTTTACAAAATAGCATTTTTAATTATTGATTTACCGTCTTATTTGTCTACAGGTTTTTGTGTTGGCGGCGGACCTTTAGGGCCTTCTTCATGGGGCGGAAGTTTTGAATCGGGATGTTCCTCACCGCGATGGCATGTGTAGCAGTTTATTGCCATAAGCATATACCTGGAGCTGTTCATACCGGTTGTATCCATATTCATCATTGAGTTATTCATGTGGTGCTCCATATTATTTTTCATCGTGCTATCTTTACCCATTTCCATCTTATCATGATCCATGTCGTGATCCATTTCCATTTTAGCAAAATAATTTTTATTAAGATCAATTGCCATTAGCATCATTTTGCGTGCAATATTTTTCTCCGGCTTTTCATCAGTTGCAAAGTCCATTTTTTTGGAATCATTATTCCAAACATGGCAGAAATTACATTTTACTCCGAGGGATTGCGTAAAGTGATGCATTACACTATCCAGGTCATGCTTGGAAATATCCTTAGATAATATTTGTAAATTCATATACTCAGGAGCCTTAGAAGTAGTGAAGGCCTGAAAAAGCATTACACACATAATACATCCGAAAATGACCAGGAGACTTTTTTTCATTTATTTTGATTTTAAACCGAAATTATCAAAAAAAATCAAACACAGTAAATAAAATATAAAACTAATGCACCCGTTAACATGAAGATGAGTGTAATCAATTAATAAATTAATTGTGCGAATTGCAGGAGGTTCATGCAAAGAGAGAAGCGGGAAGTTGGTTCAGTTACCTAAGCACTTTAACTTTTTCAACCGCATGTGTATAAGTAATTTGGTAATTCAGTTTTTGTAATTTTTATATTTGAATTGAATAAGATCGAATCCGTTTAATAAAAATTTTTTTAATCTAAAATTTAAACCCGATTGACAGACACAATAATCAACCTCGAAACCGTAAACCCTATAGAATTTTTTGGCGTTAACAATGGAAAACTTGATATCTTAAAAAAGAAATTTCCCCGTTTGAAAATACTAAGCCGCGGTACGCAAATCAAGCTAAGTGGCGCACCTGAGCAAATTGAAGATGCAAGAGATAAAATAAATCTTGCCGTTCAATATCTTGAGCGTAACGGCCACATGAGCGAAAATTATCTTGAACAGATTCTGGGAGGAGACGATGAAAAAGTAATTGACAATTTTATCGAGAGAAACCCGAATGATGTTTTGGTATTTGGCCCTAATGGCAAAACGGTACGTGCCCGTACTGCCAACCAAAAGGCCATGGTAAATGCCATTGATAAAAATGATATTCTTTTTGCAATAGGCCCTGCCGGTACCGGTAAAACATACACTGCAGTCGCCCTTGCAGTGAGAGCCCTTAAAAACAAACAGGTTAAAAAAATTATTCTTACGAGACCTGCCGTTGAAGCTGGCGAAAATCTCGGGTTTCTTCCCGGCGACCTTAAGGAAAAAATTGATCCTTATTTAAGGCCATTATATGATGCCCTGGATGATATGATACCTGCTGATAAGTTGGGGTATTACATGACCACACGCACGATTGAAATTGCACCGCTTGCTTACATGCGTGGCCGCACGCTAGACAATGCATTCATAATTCTTGATGAAGCGCAAAATGCTACTGACCTGCAGCTAAAAATGTTTTTAACAAGAATTGGCGCCAATGCAAAAGCAATAATCAACGGTGACGTAACCCAGATAGACCTTCCGCCTAAAATAAAAAGCGGGCTGGAAAAATCTGTAAGAATATTGCAAAATATTGACGGCATTGGTCATGTGGAACTTGATGAAGAAGATGTCGTAAGGCATAAATTAGTAAAAGCGATCATTAAGGCTTACGATAAAGAAAAGGTGAAAGAAATGGAAGTTCACAGATGATTTATTTTCACAAAATAGTTTATACAAAAAGGCGGCTCTTATGCTGCCTTTTATTTTTTGTGGCGTCGTGCGGTGCTAAAAAGATAATGTTGAAAAGCTTTCTATAAAGGAAAATTCAACAGAGAACGAGGCAAAAGATGCCGAAGATTTTAATATCATAACAAATGCAAAAAAATATGTGAAGCAGGGCGATCTTATTTTACGCACCGGCCGGGATTTTACCAGCGATGTGATACGCCGAATGTCGTTAGCCGATAAAACCTATTCACATTGCGGTATTGCTAGTTTTGAAAATGATACGCTGTTTGTATACCATGCCATAGGCGGCGAATGGAATCCGGATCAAAAATTAAGAAGGGACCCTTTTGATTTTTTTTGTAACCCATTTGAAAATAGAGGCTTTGGTATTTTCCGGTATGATCTGAATGACACCGGGCAGCAGAAACTATTAACCGTAATTCGCAATTTTTACAACAAGGGTATTATGTTTGATATGCAATTTGATTTAAGCACTGATGACAGGATGTATTGCTCCGAATTTGTTTATAAAACAATAGAAGCTTCGGCCGGCAATAAAATAAAAATTCCGATAGACACTTTGCATTCTATCAAATTTGTTACCGTTGATAATCTTTTCATAAACCCATTTTGCAAGCAAGTAAAGAGAATTAAGTTTAGCCGGCAATAAACATCTGCAAATAAAATTTACATTTGTCATTCAAAAAAACGATTATGAAGAAAATTATTTTACACGCATTTGTTGCTTCATTTATTTTATTAACGGGTTGTAATGCCGGCGGCAGTGGTGATCCCAAAATTGTACTTACAAAATTTTTCGAGGCTTTGTCAAAGAAAGACGTGGATGAAGCAAAAAAATACGTTACTAAAGATAGCGAAGGAATGATGGGAATGGTACAAATGGGTATGCAAGGTGCCGGAGACAAATCGAACGAAATGCTTAACTATGGCAAGGAAAATATGGAGTTTGGATCGGCAACCATCGAGGGTGATAAAGCCACTGTACCTGTAAAAGATAAAAAGTCAGGGGAGACAACAGATTTTACTCTAAAAAAAGAAAGCGGTGACTGGAAGGTAGCTTTTGACAAATCTACTTTAATGGAAATGGCTCAGAAAAAAATGAAGGAACATGGCTTGGGTAAAATGAAAAATGGAATGAATGATTCAATGGATGGTATGAGTGATGGTGATATGAAAAATTTGGACTCCCTGCAAAAAGACGCGATGGAACAGGCACGGAAAATGATAGATAGTACAAAGTAAAAGTTTTGTATTTCTAAGTGCGCTTATAGCTGAAGTTTTAAAAAATAAATATGAATAGAGTCAGGCTTTTTTTATTGTTGATTGCGATAAGTTTCGCTGCATGTGATAGCAGTCCTGAGATAAGAAAAACAGATCCCCTTGAATCCGGAAGAGGTTTCATTGAGGCATCCCTTAGAGGAGATTATGATGTGGCAAAAGAATATTTACTGAAGGACAGCACCAACATTGAATATTTTAATGGACTAAAAGACTTCAACAGCAAAAGAAGCAAGGAAGAAAAAGAAGGATATAAACAGGCCAATATACTTATCGATTCCACAGAAAAATTATCTGATTCGGTAACCATCATTAGTTATTCCAACACTTATAAAAATAAGCCTTCAAGATTGAAAATGGTGAGACGGAATAATGAGTGGTTGGTTGATTTTAAATATACTTTCACCGGGAATATGCAACCGGCATTTTAGAAGTTTACAACCGGGTGAAACAAATAAAGATTCCAAGGTACGCTGCATGTTAATAACATCGGCCATTTAATAAACAACACATAAAATGAAACTGATAATAGCCGTCGGGATTGGCAGTTGCATAGGCGGCATATTTCGATACCTGCTTTCACAAGTAATACAAACAAAGTTTCTTTCTACCTTTCCATTCGGCACTTTGAGTGTAAATATCATCGGTTGTTTTCTTATTGGTGTGGCATTTGGCTTTAGTGAACGGAGTTATCTTTCAGTTGAGTGGAGGCTTTTTTTAGTAACCGGCTTTTTAGGTGG
The DNA here is from genome assembly GCA_038251675.1 of Chitinophagales bacterium. Lineage (GTDB taxonomy): Bacteria > Bacteroidota > Bacteroidia > Chitinophagales > Chitinophagaceae > Ginsengibacter. The sequence goes on from JBBSBD010000339.1 coordinate 5,359, forward strand.
CTTTACCACATTTTCTTCTTTCTCAAATGAAACGATTGCGCTGATACGCGACGGACAAAGTTGGCTCGCATTATCTTATGTAGCGGGCAGTGTAATCATAGGGCTCGTTGCAACATTCGCAGGTATTTCTGTTATTAAATTATTTTAAAAATGGAAAACGATCCAAATGCAAAATTACTTCGCATCTTTATAGGCGAAGCTGATAAAAGCGGCCAGCAACCGCTTTATGAAAAAATCGTGTTTGAGGCAAAGAAGAGCGGCATGTCTGGCGCAACTGTTACGCGTGGAATTATGGGTTTTGGAGCCAATAGTAAAATTCATACAACAAAACTTTTTGACATTTCAATTGATATGCCTTTAATTGTAGAAATTGTTGACACCGGGGAAAAGATAATGGAATTCATAAAAATTGTTGATCAATTGTTTGAAAAAACAAATTCAGGTGGCCTTATTACTATTGAAAAAGCCGAAGTAATAAGGTACAGGTCCGGAAAATAACATGTTGTTACTTTCTATCAAAGAAATAAAAATATTTACCAAAAAAAATCAAATTTATGTACGTACTACATCCATGGCATGGTGCACATTACGGTGAAGATGCGCCGCAAATTGTAAATGCGCTGATAGAGATTTCCCAGGGATCGAAATCAAAATATGAGATTGATAAAAAAACCGGGCTGTTAAAACTGGACCGGGTTATTTATTCATCTTTCCATTACCCGGTAAATTATGGC
>JBBSBD010000340.1:0-6059 GCA_038251675.1 Chitinophagales bacterium
ATGGGCCAAAAACCCGGTCTGCTTCATTCCATTGAAATCGCCGCGGCCGCCGGTTATGATGGGATGGAACTTTGGATAAATGATATTAAGGAGTATCTGAAGCAGGGAAATTCCATCGGCTCACTGGCGTCATTTCTTTCAGCAAAAAATATCAAGGTGGAGGATGCTATCAGTTTTACACAATGGATGGTGGATGACGACGCAATAAGAAAAGCGGCATTAACAGAGTTGGAAGAAGAGATGAAAATAATGGCTGCATTGGGTTGCCACCGGATTGCCGCACCGCCTGCCGGGGTAAGTAAAGGCACGCCCATCGACTTCCAGAAAGCAGGTGCCCGGTACAGTGATATACTATCCCTGGGAAGAAAATATAAGGTGATGCCACAACTGGAATTCTGGGGCTCATCGGGTACGCTTTATAATTTTAGCCAGGCCCTTGCGATTGCTGCAGCGGCTGATGACAGGGATGCCCGCATTTTAACGGATGTATACCACCTCTTTCGCGGAGGTTCCGGGTTTGACGGATTAAACATGGTAAATGGGATGGTGATTGAAATTATTCACATGAATGACTATCCCGGCACTATACCGGTAAATGAATTAACCGATAGCGACAGAGTGTACCCGGGTGATGGTGCGGCTCCGCTAAAGCAGGTGCTGCGGGACCTTAAGGCTATGGGAGGCACCAAAGTACTTTCCCTCGAACTTTTCAATAAAACTTATTGGGCAGAAGATGCGCTGGTTGTTGCAAAAACGGGCTTGCATAAAATGAAATCACTCGTGAACGGGATTTCATTTTAATGTTAGGGAAATTATAAACGAATGTTTTTGATTTGTGCAATAGAAAACTAAAATCGTTTTTGTGAATACCCGCCGGCGAAGCATCTTTGCACGCTTATGCAAGATGCATCCCATAAACATGCGCCGTTAATAACTGTAATAATTGCATTTGCGATTGTTTATGTCGTTTGGGGTTCCACCTATTTTTTTATCCAGTCTTCAGAAAGGGGTTTTCCGCCCTTTCTTTTGGGTGCATTGCGCTTCTTTGCGTCGGGTTTTATTTTACTCGCCTGGTGTGCATTAAAAAAATACCCACTTGTGTATCGTCCCCAAATGAAAACATCTTTCATAGTGGGTAACCTCTTATTATTTATTGGAAACGGTGCCATTATATGGGCCGAAACGGAACTCCCCAGTTCTTTTGTTGCTGTGTTGGTTTCCGCATCACCAATATGGTTTGTATTATTTGATGGCAGGAACCGGAGAGCTAACTTTAATAATAAGCATATCATTATCGGCATTCTTACCGGTTTCCTGGGGGTGATACTTTTGTTTGGTGAAAAAATATTTTCAAAAATTTCTCCCGGCGCAAATGAAATACAGTTAATCTCCATAGGAGTTGTTGTGATTGGAAACATCAGTTGGTCTGTAGGCTCTTTGTACTCAAAATATAATGCCAGCGGCAACACTATGGTGGGTGCCGCATGGCAAATGATCTTCGCAGCAATCTCCTTTTTGATATTAGCAGCTTGTACCGGCGAAATAAATCATTTTCATTTCCGGGACGTCCAGTTGCGTGCGTGGTTATCCGTTATATACCTGGTTACTATGGGATCGCTTGCCGGGTATAGTGCTTACATCTGGCTGCTTCAGGTAAGGCCTGCCACACAGGTGAGTACAAACTCTTATGTAAACCCCGTTGTAGCTGTATTATTGGGCGTATTCTTTGGTGGTGAAACGATCAATCTACTGCAAACAGGCGCCTTAGCCATCATTTTGTTAAGTGTGTTTATTATCAATTTTGATAAATACCGGGGCAAATCAAATCCATAAATATTACATGCCGAAATCTTGCAGGCTGGTTTGTCTTATGCTCGCGGGTGGTATTTCTGCCAATAGATTTGTTCAACCAGGCTTAATACTGCCAAAATTTCCTTCCCTTTCAACTGGTTCGATTGTTGAAATTGTTGAAGTATGGAACAACAAATTTTTCAACCAAATTTTATTTCTTTAACAGACGGGCAATTACTTGATGCCTATTCAACAACCGTTACAGGCATTGTAAAAAGTTCGGCGCGGGCAGTTTTGCATATAAGGGTCAATAAAAAAGTACCGCATCCAAGTACAAAGAAAACGATAGAGCAGCCGGGCTCGGGCTCCGGTTTTGTAATTTCTACGGATGGTTATGTAGTAACCAATAATCATGTAATTGAAGGTGCGCATTCCATTAAAGCAGGGCTTGCAGATGGCACGGAGTTAAATGCTTCTTTAATCGGCGCAGATCCGTCTTCGGATATTGCAGTTATAAAAGTGTATGATGGCGATTTAAAGCCTTTGCAATTTGCCAACTCTAATTTATTGGAACCGGGGCAAATAGCAGTTGCGATTGGTAACCCTATGGGATTGCAGCATACTGTTACGGCCGGAGTGGTAAGTGCATTAGGGCGCACTCTAAGAGCGAATAACGGAAGACTGATAGATGATGTTATTCAAACGGACGCGGCTTTAAATCCGGGTAACAGCGGTGGCCCGTTGGTGAATTCAGAAGGTAAAGTAATAGGGGTGAACACGGCAGTAATTTCTGCTGCGCAAGGTTTGTGCTTCGCGGTTTCATCCAATATGGCGGCTTATGTAGCCGGGCAATTGATCATGAATGGCAGGGTAAAAAGAGCGCAATTGGGCATTGCAGCACAGCCGGTAAATCTGACCACGAGAATGATTGGTGCCAACCAGTTAAAAGTAAAAACAGGTGTGTATGTTTTTGAAATTTTGCCTGATGCGGATTTATATAACAACCAAATAAAGCTAAACGATATCATTATAGAATTTGAAGGAAAGCCGGTTGCAACAGTCGATAACCTTCATAAATATCTTAATGAAGAAGTGATCAGAAAGCATGTATCTATCGGTGTTTTAAGAGGTGGAAGAAAACAAATGATCACCGCAATACCGGGCGAACTAAAATAATAACAACTCTTTTTACCTTCCCTTTTTTCATATTTTTTTTAGAACTGTTTAAACGCCACTGCTTACCTGCCCTGTAAGCAAAGCGAGATGTTTAATTAGCAGATTATTTTCTCCATATAAAGCTAAACATAAAGCAAGAATACTAAAATAATTAGTAAATTGCCTTCGAAACTATATATTGAATATTTGATCATCTACATTAATGGCAAGCACAAAGGCAGATATTATTGCTCAATTAAAAAGGGATATACTTCCGCTAAATGCATTCAAGACAGTATTGAATCATAAAGGGGCGGAAGCATTGCCTGTATCTGTAAAAAATGCTTTCCCAAATGGAGAATTTCCTTTGGGGGCAGTTCATGAATTTATTGCGAACGGAGTTGAAGATGGTGCAGCTACAGGAGGTTTTGTTGCAGGATTGCTTGCCTCAACTATGTGTAATAAAGGAGTAACTATTTGGATCAGTTGCTACCGTACCATTTTTCCCCCTGCACTTTTACAATTTGGTATCTCACCAGATAAAATCATTTTTATTGACCTTAAAAAAGAAAAAGAAATTCTTTGGGTAATGGAAGAATCCCTAAAATGTGATAGCCTTGCAGCAGTTGTTGGAGAAATACAGGAATTGGGTTTTACTGCTTCAAGGCGGTTGCAGTTAGCCGTAGAGCAAAGCCGTGTTACAGGCTTTATAATTCGCCGTAATCCCGGGAGTATAAACACAACCGCATGCGTTACCCGTTGGAAAATTACATCCATTCCCAGTGAGTTAGCAGATGGCATGCCGGGTGTAGGTTTCCCCCGCTGGAATGTAGAATTGTTGAAAGTGCGAAATGGGAAACCTGGCAACTGGCAGATAGAATTTGCAGAAGGGCGCTTTAGGTATATTTCAAAGATTGCTGCAATTGCCCGGGAACAAAAAAAGAAAACGGGATGATATGCAGAAACGTTTTGTGGCGATATGGTTTCGTTCGTTGTCAACGGATTGGTTTTCGCGTCGCCAGCCTGGCCTGAGAGATATACCTTTTGTATTGGCTACGCCAGATCATGGGCGAATGATTGTAACAGCAGTAAATGCTTTAGCACAAAAGCAGGGAGTGGAAACCGGCATTGTAGTGGCTGATGCAAGGGCAATCATTCCTGGTTTGCAGGTACTTGATGACCAGCCGGAATTACCTGCTAAATTATTGAAAGGCATTGCTAATTGGTGTATCCGTTATACGCCTGCGGTGGCAATTGATTTGGCGGGTAGCGGCCTCATACTTGACGTTACGGGTTGCACACATCTTTGGAGAGGAGAAAAAGAGTATTTAACGGATATAAGTAAAAGATTAAAACAGTTTGGCTATCATGTTCGTGCTGCAATGGCAGATACTATCGGCGCTGCCTGGGCAATTGCGAGGTTCGGAAGCGGTTCTCTTATTGTTGAAAGTGGCCAGCAAGCTAAAGCGCTTCTTTTATTACCGGCGGTGGCAATCCGGCCCGAAGCAGAAACTCTTGAACGATTGAATAAATTGGGGCTTCGGCAAATCAAGCATTTTATCAGCTTTCCCCGTACCGCTTTGCGAAGGCGTTTTGGCCAGCAATTTCTACAGCGTTTAGGGCAGGCGTTAGGCTATGAAGAAGAAGTGCTAATACCGGTGCAACCTATAGAACCGTACCAGGAAAGATTGCCTTGCCCGGAGCCCATTATTACAAGCACAGGTATTGAAATTGCATTGCAGCGGTTGCTGGATGCCTTATGCCATCGCCTGAAACAAGAGGAAAAAGGCATTCGGATTGCTGTGTTTAAATGCTACCGGGCTGATGGTAAAATTGAAAAGATTACAATCGGAACCAATCGTCCATCTTGTAATAACAAACATATTTTTAAGTTATTTGAACCAAAAATAGAATCTATAGAACCTGCAATGGGCATAGAGCTTTTTATACTCGAAGCACCAAAGATTGAAGATGTTTCACCGGTACAGGAAGAATTGTGGGAGAGCAGGGGAGCGCTTAATGATATTGGCTTGTCTGAATTACTCGATAGGATTGGGGGTAAGATTGGAGCTATTAATATCCATCGTTATGTACCTGATGAACATTATTGGCCGGAGCGTTCTTTCAAACTTGCTTCTTCCATCGATGAGGTATTACAAACAACATGGAAAGTTGACAGGCCAAGGCCTTTGCAATTATTATCGAGGCCGGAACTTATTGAAGTGATGGCACCCATTCCTGATTATCCACCGATGTTGTTTCGCTATAAAGGAAAGCTGCACAAAATAAATAAGGCAGATGGGCCCGAACGCATAGAGCAGGAATGGTGGCTGGAGGATGGACAACATCGTGATTATTATTCGGTGGAGGATGATGAGGGAAGCCGCTATTGGTTATTTCGGTCAGGGCATTATGATGCTGAGAGATCGTATAAATGGTTTATTCATGGATTTTTTGCCTAAAGCAGTTGCCACGAATTACACAAATTAACGCGAATTTCTTATCCATTTGCTACCAGTAGAGTAGAGAGGGGAAAAAAACTCCCTCGCGAATCGAAGAATAAATTATATGTACTACACAGAACTCCAAATAACAACAAACTTCTCCTTCCTTCGTGGCGCCTCGCATCCGGAAGAACTGGCAGAACATGCAGCCGCATTGGGTTATACAGAAATTGCGATAACTGATCGTAACAGCTTTGCCGGTATTGTACGTGCACATGCTGCTGCGAAAAAGAACAATATCCGCATTATCGTAGGTTGCCGTCTTGATTTATTGGATGGCTTAAGCCTGCTTGCTTATCCAACTAACAAACAAGCTTACTCGCAAATCTGTAACCTGCTCACAACCGGGAACCTTCGTGCGGAAAAAGGTGAATGCCATTTATATAAAGCTGATGTATATAAATATGGAAAAGGCGTAAAATTTATTGTGTTGCCTCCAACTGAATTAAACGAACTATTTGACTTTGATGTATCGTTTTCAAATGCTTTGAAAGAGTACAAAGAGATTTTTAAGAATGATTTGTATATCGCGGCATTCCGCAGATACCAGGGAGATGATACTAAATATTTATACCGTCTTACTCAACTATCATCACAATTACAAATACC
>JBBSBD010000341.1:0-6051 GCA_038251675.1 Chitinophagales bacterium
ACACCCGATTGATGTTGCTTTGGTAGGTATCGGTGAAAACGGGCATCTTGCTTTTAATGATCCGCCTGCAAATTTTGAAACGGAACAGCCATATATAATTGTGGAATTGGATGAAGCATGCAGGAACCAACAATTAGGAGAAGGTTGGTTTGCTTCAATTGAAGAAGTTCCACAGAGCGCAATCAGTATGTCAGTGAAACAGATTATGAAATCAAAAAATATCACCTGTTCAGTACCCGGCAGTAGAAAGGCAACCGCTGTAAAGAACAGTGTAGAGCAGACTGTTAGTAATCTTTTTCCCGCAAGTATTTTGCAATTGCATAAGAATTGTATTATTTATCTTGATAAAGATGCAGCGGCGCTCCTTACATCCCAAAGTTTATAGTTATGTTTAAAACATGAATAGATCGCCGGCGCTTTAAAAAAAGTTTTGAAAGATAGTGTCAGCTTGATTTGCGTGATTCTCTAAGTGCTTTATCGCACAATCCCTTCCACTCGTTGAAACAAGCCATTCATTCACCGAAAAGAAAGAAACAGGGCAATAGAGTGTTACATCTTTGTATCAGCAAACAAGGTTAAGTGTTTGAAATCCGAATCCCGAAGAACTAAGAATCCAACATCCAAAGCAAAAACCCAAAACCAGAATCCGAAAGAAAACCAAATCTATCCCAAAGAAAACTGTCCAACATCCAAACAAAAAACTAAAAGATCCAGATCCAAATAAAGACCACCCACATTTAGCAAACAAATGTGAAGACCCACAAGAGTATTAAAACTAATTGCATGTAAAGCCTCCGAATTTGGGGGCTTTTTTGTTTCAATTAAGTAAGCAGCATTAGGCGGTTCCAAAACCATAAACTGCCGCCGCATTGGAGTTTTAACTAATTTCGCAGTGTATGAAAACCTGTTTGTTATTTTTCTGTGCCATTGCACTTCTTTCGTGCGAAAAAAATATAAATTTTACACTCAAAGAAGCCCCTAATGTTTTAGTAGTTGATGCCTCCATCGAAAGCGGCCAGCCACCCGTCGTGGTATTGTCCAACAGTTTTGATTACTTCAGTAAAATAACCCCGGCACTTTTAGCGGGGATTTTTGTACACGACGCCCAGGTATATATATCAACAGGCAATACCACCCAGCAGTTAAAAGAATATGATATTGACTCTGCCGGCGGTAACCGCATTTATTATTATTCTATCGATTCTTCAAATTTACCAGCAGCTTTTGTCGGGCAAGCAGGCGGCACCTACAACTTAAAGGTGATTTCTAACGGAGAAGAATATGATGCTACAACTACTATTCCGTTTATCAACAAGAAAATTGATTCACTTTGGTGGAAACCTGCGCCTTTCACTACCGATTCGGCGAAAGTTGTCGTGTTTGTGAGGGCTACAGATCCACCGGGATTGGGTAACTATATACGATATTTTACGAGGCAAAATGACGGCCCTTTTTTGCCGGGAAGTCAATCTGTATTCGATGATCAGCTTATCGACGGGACCACCTATGACCTGCGGCTTGATCCTGGTATTGATCGCAATGACCCGGTAAGTTTCGATGATAATTTCTTTCATCACGGAGATACAGTCACCTTAAAGCTCAGCAATATCGACAGGGCAACCTATCACTTTTGGCTTACGATGGAATTTGCCTACCAAAGTATTGGCAATCCGTTTGCCTCGCCCAATAATGTCCTCGGAAATATAAGTAATGGCGCATTAGGCGCCTTTTCCGGTTACTCATCTACTTTCAAAACACTGATTATTCCTAAATAAGACAGTATAAGATACTGTATAGATGGTGTATAGATACTGTATAGATAGTGTATGGATAGTGTATGAACGAGGAAGTCTTTTGCCTGCAAAATAATGTGAGGCGAGGTGTTTTCCCGGCGATATTAAGAACGGGTAGGGAACAAGTTCAGGCAGATAGGTCTGGATTTTATCTGCTGGTATTCGAACAGATAGTTTACATGATTACTTCTTATATCAAATGTCACACCTATATAATTTAAGTTTTCTATAGCGACCGCGGGTTTTTTTCAATCTCCAAATTCAGTACTTTTGAAAATATTAAAATTATGGATACAAAAAACGAACATGTGCAATGCCTGATCATTGGATCTGGCCCGGCAGGTTATACTGCTGCCATTTATGCGGCAAGGGCCAATCTGAAACCGGTATTATACCAAGGCATCCAGCCGGGTGGCCAGTTAACGATCACAACAGAAGTAGAGAATTATCCCGGTTACGCAAATGGAGTTCAGGGGCCGGACATGATGATTGATTTTGAATTTCAGGCCCGCAGGATGGGTACTGATATACGATATGGCCTGGCAACTGAAGTGGACTTTTCTGCCTCCCCTTTGAAAGTACAAATAGATGAAGAGCTATGGATTGAGGCAGATGCGATCATTTTGGCAACGGGCGCAAGTGCGAAATGGCTTGGACTTGAGAGCGAACAACGTCTCAATGGTTATGGCGTAAGTGCTTGCGCGGTATGCGATGGTTTCTTCTTCAAGGGAAAAGATGTTTGCATTATAGGCGCTGGTGATACCGCAGCGGAGGAAGCGCTCTACCTGAGTAAGATTTGTAATTTCGTTCACATGTTTGTAAGAAGGGATGAAATGCGTGCAAGCAAAATAATGCAACAGAGAGTTTTGAATACCCCCAACATCAAAGTGTATTGGAACACCGAAGTAGATGAAATTCTGGGTGAAACAAAAGTGGATTCCGTAAGAATAAAAAATAGCAAAACAGGCGATAAAGAAGTGATTCCCGTGAGCGCTTATTTTGTGGCTATTGGCCATAAACCCAATTCAGATATTTTTAAAGGCTGGCTCGATATGGATGAAAATGGTTATGTAAAAGTTATACCAGGTTCAACCAGGACAAATATCGAAGGTGTGTTCGCAGCAGGGGATCTGCAGGATAAGATTTACCGCCAGGCGGTAACCGCTGCCGGTACAGGCTGCATGGCGGCTCTGGATGCTGAAAGATATCTAAGCGTACTCCATCATCCGGTGCCTTCGGATAAGATAATGATCCCGGCAAATGAAGATGAAAAACCTGCTTAATATAATTTTTTGTAATCAATATGGTTTTTCAGAAACATGATTAAAGTTCAATTACACCAGCTAAAATTTAATGCTTTTCACGGCATTCATGAAGAAGAGAAAATATTGGGAAATGATTATGTAATTGATGCGTCTGTAGAGTTTCACGAAACCTCGCATATAATTACCTCAATTCACGAAACCATTAGCTATACAGATATCTTCACGATAATAAAGAAAAGGATGGCAATACCAACCCCCTTGCTGGAAACGATACTAATGGAAATCGCAAACGAAATTCACGACCACTTCCCTCAGTTAAAGTCTATAAATATTTCGATCATGAAAACGCATCCGCCTATAGAAGGAATAGAGGGAGCTGCAGTGGTAAGTTATCATAAGGAATTTTGATCGGTATTGATATAAATAAGAATATTACACAATTAATGAAAGCAACCATTTTCCTTGCACTGCTATTCTTTCACAATCTTTCATCCGCACAGGATATTAATTTTTATATAAGCCAGGCTATTCAGTATGAAACTGCCATGAACGATGAAGAGGCTATTGTAAAATATAAGGAAGCTCTAAAAATTCAACCCAACAATGTTTTCGCCATTTGCAAAGCAAGCGAGCTTTGCAGCAGGATAGGAGGAAGGTTTCAAAACGACAAAGCCAGGCAGGCAGATTATTTTTCTGCGGCGAGGACCTATGCACAAACCGCTTTGAAACTTGATCCCCTTAATTCTGAATCGAATTTTGTGATGGCTTTGGTAATGGGCCGGGAAGCGATCATAAAGGGAGGAAAGGAAAAAATAATGGCCGTAAAAGACGTTAAAAATTACGCGGATCTTTCCATTAAATATGATCCCAACAATTTTAAAGCATGGTATGTCCTTGGCAAATGGTACTACGAAGTGAGTGCCCTTAACTATTTCGAACGCATTGCTGTAAAGATTTTTTTTGGAGCGCTTCCCAAAGCGGAAATAGGCGATGCCATCACTTGTTTTGAGAAATCAAAATCTATAAATCCAGGCTTCGTATTGAATTACCTCACTCTGGCAAAGGCCTATAAAAGAAAGGATGAAAAAACACTCGCACGGCAGAACCTGGCCTCTGCGATATCCCTGCCCGAGCAGACACAGGATGATGCAAAAATTAAATCTGAGGCCCGTGAGCTGCTAAAAAAATGGAACTAGATACTCAATAAGCAAAGACAATTATTGAACGAGAATGAATTCAGCTTTACTGATCCTTACACTATATAAAAATTTAAAGAATATATGCTAATCAAAAAACTCTTGTTTGGATGTATTATAATGATGGCTGCCAGCGCCAGTGCACAAACGGATTCTTCAACCTACGATCCCCATGATCTTTTTACACCCAATTTTTATCCATCCTCAGTTAATGAATACAGGGCAGCCGATGGGCAACCGGGCCCGAAGTACTGGACCAATAAAGCCAGCTACAAAATAGCCGCTTCTTTGGATGACGTAAAAGATGAGATTACAGGGAGTGTAACCATTACATACACAAACAATAGCCCACACCCATTGTCTTACATTTGGTTATACCTCGATGAAAACCTCTACAATCTTGATTCCAGGGGGCAGGCCAAAACGCCGGCAACCAGGCGCAGCCGTTATGGCGATGTCAACTCACAGTTTGAGGGTAGTTACAAAATTCAATCGGTAAAGCTATTGCCATCTTCCAAAGGAAAAAATACTGAAATGAACCTTGCAAATATCATTTCTGACACCCGCATGCAAATTCGCCTTCTATCGCCGCTAGCTCCTAACGGGGGTTCTATCCAGTTTAAAATTGACTACTCTTATCTTATACCCACATACGGATCAGACAGAACTGGAATTTTGGACACTAAGAATGGGAAGATTTATGCAATAGCGCAGTGGTATCCACGTATGTGTGTGTATGATGATATCGAAGGATGGAATACGTTGCCTTATCTCGGAGCCGGTGAGTTCTATTTGGACTACGGCGATTATGACTATACGATAACCGCTCCGGCAAACCATATTGTAGTTGGTTCCGGTGAGCTTTTAAATCCACAGGATGTTTTAACGCCTGTACAGCTCAAAAGATATAACCAGGCGAAGCAAAGTGATAAAACCGTAATGATAAGAAGTGCTTCGGAAATGAATGATCCTGCTTCACGCCCGCAAAAGGGAAACCTTACCTGGCATTTTAAAATAAATAATGCGAGGGATGTATCCTGGGCATCTTCTAAAGCATTTATATGGGATGCGGCGAGGATGAATCTTCCATCCGGCAGAAAAGGGTTGGCTATGAGTGTTTATCCAGTCGAATCTGCTGGTGACGATGCATGGGGCCGGGCAACAGAGTACACAAAGGGCAGTATAGAAAATTATTCTAAAAGATGGTACGAATATCCCTACAGCACTGCGACCAATGTTGCCAGTAATGTCGGCGGTATGGAGTATCCTTCCATCGTATTCTGCGGTTATAAAGCACGAATGAGTGGGCTCTTTGGCGTAACAGATCACGAGTTTGGCCACACATGGTTCCCCATGATCGTTGGCAGCAATGAAAGGAAATATGGCTGGATGGATGAAGGATTTAATACATTTATCAATTCAATTGCCAGCATAGATTTCAACCATGGTGAATACGAACCAAAACCCGGGAATAGGGCATCTGTTTATAAGTACATGTTTGGCAGTACTTCGGAAACAGTCATGAGCGAGCCGGATGCACTGCGGGAACGCAATATTGGAACAGCCCTTTACAGTAAGCCAGGCTATGCGCTTACTATATTGAGGAATGAAATTTTAGGCCCAGATAGATTTGATTATGCGTTCAGGTTATACATTAAAAAATGGGCGTACAAACACCCTGCGCCATGGGATTTTTTCAGAACGATGGAAAATGCAGCAGGGGAAGATCTCGGATGGTTCTGGAAAGGGATGTTTCTTGAAAATTACAAGTTAGACCAGGCAGTAACCGGCGTTCAG
>JBBSBD010000342.1:0-6051 GCA_038251675.1 Chitinophagales bacterium
GATTTCAGTTATTGAAAAATTTATTTGTTAATAAAAAATTTGTCAATTATGAAAGAAGCAATTATTACAGAAAAAACAAGTGTAAGCCAGCCGAGGTGGCTCACCATTGTAAGGATAGCGCTTGGATTTATTTTGTTTTGGAAGGGAATAAATTTTATACGTGACACGTCGTTGCTACAGGCAATGATCGGACAAACCGGTATCGGAATGGCGGGCAACAATTCTTCGGCTCTTGCTTTTATTATTACCTACATTAATTTATTGGGAGGTTTATTTATTGCGGTTGGCCTGTTCACACGAACTTCGTCAATTATACAAATACCCATTCTTATTGGAGCGGTATTTTTTGTAAATATGAAGCAGGCTGGAAGCAGCAGTTTCGAGTTGGTGCTCTCTATTATCGTGCTTGTGCTGCTTGTGATTTTCGCCTACAAAGGAAGTGGCACACTTTCCGCCGATGAATATTTTCGCAGCTACTACAAAGCAGGATCTGAAGAAGGAAATACGAAGAAATTTTTCAAATGACTTTCTTTATCGGTTTTTTTGAAAGGTTACTTCACTTTTAATTTATTTATGATAGCCGCAAGGCCGCTAATTGTTCCCTGGTAATATTTATCATTTTTCAGGTAAGGCATAAAGGCGGTTTCTATAATTGCAAGAATTTCATAATCGGTTAATACCTGCTCTACACCGTTGCCGTTTTCAATGTGCAATTTTTTGTATCTGTTTGAAAGGCCAATAAGGATTCCATTGAAATGCCCATCTACCTGCAATCCCCATGATTTAAAAGTTTCTTTGGTAAAATCATCTATCTGGTTTTTGTTAACCATCGTTGAGTCAATGGTTATGATTGCTATTTGTACTGATGTTTTATTATGAATGGCAATGATTGATGAGTCAAGTGTCTTAATCTCAGATGCAGTAAATAGATTTTCAAAATCATTCACAAAACCAACAGGGTCAGGTATTGTAAAATGAGCCGTTGAACTTGCTTTATAGGAAATGGTTACAGGCTGCCGGTATGCATGGTCCTGGCCAACACTATTCGACGAAAAAGAAATAAAAAAAATAACCAGCAATGATATCGGGCTGATGATATATTTCATAAAAGGGGTTTCCTATTGCTAACGCGATAAAAGGGGATTTATTTTCACCGGCAACGTATTCAAATGACAAACAGATATGTGTGCAAAGAAAATTTATGATAATTGCCGTATGATCTTTGCAACCTTATTTGGCTATAACGCATCGTTTAGAAATACTATTAAAAAATCCCATTCATCATTACTACAGGCCGTTACTTAAACAAATATGTGATGAAAGGTTCAATTTAAATACCTTCGCTGATAATCAATTTTTAAACCAAAATATAAATATGTTATTATTAAAAAGGTCAGCATTTTTAGCGGTTATCTGCTTATGCCTGATCGCTGGTGCAAAAGCACAAAAAATTTCTTTTACAGAATACGATTTGCCCAACGGCCTGCATGTAATACTTCACCAGGATAAAAAAGCGCCAGTGGTAGCAGTAACTGTTTATTACCACGTTGGTTCTAAAAATGAAGAGCTGAATCGTACAGGATTTGCGCATTTTTTTGAACATCTTTTATTCGAAGGGACCGACAACATTAAGCGTGGAGAATTTTCAAAATATGTAACGAGCAATGGCGGCAGGGATAATGCTACAACTTCGCAGGATAGAACTTATTACCACGAAGAGTTTCCGTCGAATCAACTGAAACTGGGGCTATGGCTGGAAAGTGAGCGCATGCTTCACCCTGTGATAAATGAAGTAGGTGTAAAAACGCAGAATGAAGTGGTAAAAGAAGAAAAACGCCAGCGAATAGATAACCAGCCTTATGGGCATTTTCTCGAAGCTGCGTTTTCAAAGCTGTTTACTTTACACCCTTATCGCTGGCAACCGATTGGTTCCATGGCAGATCTTGATGCAGCAACGCTTGATGAATTTAAAGCCTTCTTCCATAAATATTATGTGCCTAATAATGCTGTACTTAGTATCGCCGGGGATATTGACATTGACAGTACAAAAAAATTAGTATCGGCATACTTTTCTGATATTCCAAAGGCAGCTCCTGTAGTGCAGCCAAATATAAAAGAAGAGCCAATTACAAAGGAAATCATTGACACTACTTATGATGCCAATATCCAGATTCCCGCAATCATGGCGGCTTACCGCACACCGGGAAAGGCTACCCACGATTCTAAAGTTTTAAATATGATCACCAGCTATCTTTCTGGAGGCGCAAGTTCAAAATTATATAAGAAGATGGTGGATGATAAAAAGAACGCCCTGCAGGTAGGTGCATTTAATTTTGCCCTGGAAGATTATGGCGCCTATATTACTTATGCATTGCCCAATAATAACGCTGACCTCAACACTCTTTTAAAAGATATTGATGATGAAGTGGCGAAAGTACAAACATCACTTATAAGTGAAACTGATTACCAGAAATTATTAAACCAGTTTGAAAATGATTATGTGAGCAACAACACGCACATGCTGGATGTTGCGGGCAACCTTTCGGAGAATTACATTGTATTTCACAATACCGGCCACATAAATGACGTGTTGAATGAATATAGAAAAATAACAAGGCAGGAAATAATGGAAGTAGCAAAAAAATATCTTAACAAAAATCAAAGGGTTGTTTTATATTATCTTCCTAAATCCAAATAGCATGGGACATGGAGATTTGTAACAACCTAAATTTCATTTCTATCAAACAAAAAATATGAAGAAAATAATTATAACAGCTTTTAGTTTCCTTTCTATATTAAATACTGATGCACAGAAAATTGACAGAACTAAACAACCTGACGCAGGACCAGCGCCGGTGATCTCCTTCGGCAGCCCGGTAACGTACAAACTTTCTAATGGTATAACAGTATTGGTTGTGGAGGATCATCGTCTTCCAAAAGTTACCGCTACTTATTTTATTGACCAGGGACCTGTTACAGAGGGCGTTAAAGCCGGAGCATTTGATATGATGGGCAACATGCTTAGTGAAGGCACTACCTCAAAGACCAAGGCACAGTTTGATGAAGCGGTGGATCAAATGGGTGCGGATGTAAACTTGAGTGGCAGCAGATCAAGTGCATCTACTCTTACCAGGTATTTTGACAAAGCATTTATGCTTATGGCGGATGCTCTTCGACATCCGTCATTTCCGCAGGAATCTTTTGATAAAATAAAATCGCAGACACTTACAGGGCTTAAGGCAAATGAAAAAAATGCCAAAGCTATTTCCGCACGTGTGGTTAATGCTCTTGCATTCGGCACTGCACATCCGAATGGAGAATTTGAAACCGAAGAGTCGGTGAATGCACTTACCCTGGATGATATAAAAAAAGACTACGAAAAATACGTCACCCCTTCGCGGGGTTATCTCACTTTTGTGGGAGATATAAAACCGCTCCAGGCAAAAGCCCTTGCAGAAAAGGCCTTCGGAGATTGGAAAGGAGCTAGCCTCACTTTACCAACATTAGCAGATGTAAACAATCCTTCTAAAACCGAAGTTGATCTTGTTGATGTGCCGAATGCTGTTCAAAGCGAAATAACAGTTTTGAATCTTGTGGACTTGCCTATGAGCAGCCCGGATTATTTTCCACTGTTGCTTGCAAACCAAATATTAGGAGGCGGTTCTGAAGGCCACTTATTTATGAATCTTCGCGAAAAACACGGCTACACTTATGGAGCTTATTCATCAGTAGGCGCAGGAAGATTTCAAACAAAATTTAATGCAGTCGCTTCTGTAAGAAACGAAAAAGCAGATAGCGCCATAATGGAAATTTTGAAGGAAATTAATATTATGCGCACCCAAGAGGTAAGCGCTGAAGAATTGAAAAACGCAAAGGCTTTGTATAATGGATCGTTTGCGCTTGGCCTGGAAGAACCGGCACTCACTGCATCATTCGCCAGCAATATTTTGATCAATAATCTGCCGGCAGATTTTTATAAAACGTATTTACAAAAAATTAATGCGGTAACTGCTGCAGATGTTGAGAGAGTGGCAAAGAAATATTTTAATTATGACAATACGCGTATTGTGGTTGTTGGAAAAGCAGAAACCGTAAAGCCCGGCTTGGTGACGATGGGCTACCCGGTAAACATGTACGATAAATATGCAAAGGAAGTGCGGGCAACAGCTATGTCTTCCGCTGCAAATGATAAAAGCGCCGAAGAAGTAATAACCAATTACATTAAAGCTATTGGAGGGGAAAGTGCTCTTAAAGAAGTGAAGTCGGTTGCGATTACAGGCAAAATGAATATGCAGGGAATGGCGCTTATTTATGAACAAAAACAAATGAGTCCTAACATGCAAGTCACGGATGTAATTATGAATGGAAATCCCGTAGTTCATAAATTCTATGATGGTAAATCCGGCTCGATGATACAGATGGGAAATAAACAGGATCTCTCCGCAGATGAACTGGCAGAAAGTGCAGAAACAAAAGGCATATTTCCGCAAATATTTTACAAGGAAGGCGGTTATAAACTTGATAATGCGGGAATAGAAAAAGTTGGCGGTAATGATGCATACAAGATTAATATTACTTCTCCGTCAGGAATAAAATCTACTGAATACTATGATGTAAATTCAGGTTACCAGGTGAAAGCTGTTCGCATTACAAAAACGGACGGGCAGGAAGTTCAGCAATCAGTAGAGTTTAGTAATTATAAAAAGGTAGGCAATGTAATGTTTCCATTCACAGATGCGGTATCGGTTGAAACATCCGCCGGCGCCCAGGAGTTTCAAATTGATGTAGATGATGTAAAAGTAAACACGGGCGTTTCTCCGGAAGACTTTAAATAATAGGAACGAAAAAAAACTTAATAGAAAAGGCCGGACAGCAATGTTCCGGCCTTTCTATTAATAAAATAGGTGAGCGTGTGTTTGAATGATTATTTTTTATGTACTTTTCTTTGGAAAATTATTCCTACAGTGAATCTATTCTCTCAAGCTTATATTATTTAATTAGCCTGAAACTGAAAGGATATTTGTATAATTTTCCTTCACTCGCCTTTATTGTTGCCATGATTATCAAAACAAGATCCACAATCCCAACAATCCAAATAAGAAGAAGCCCGATAATAGTAATAGCCAGCACAATTACAATTATAACAACTGTAATCTGAAAATTAAGCGATTCCCTGGAATGAATTTTTACAAACTCCGATTCATCTTTTTTTATAAGATAAATAATCAATGGTGCTATTATGGGGGCTACCAGTGTGAGAATATGCGAAAGAATGGCCATAGTTTTTTCATCACTGTCCGGTGTAATGATTGGATTGGAGTCTGTGCCTAAATATGATTTTTCGTCCATAGTATAAGTTTATAGTAAAATAGATATTTCTGTTGAAAATTCATACAAATTGTAAAATCTTATTTCTTATTTGTATTTCAATTGTTTTAAAACCTTGCGAGTAATTTGAAATTGACAAGCCTCGGTGTTAAACGGTTAGGTATACTAAAGGTGTTATTTGCAAAATCTTTTATTAACTGGTAAGAAATGGTATTTGCCCTGTCAATAAGATTAAATACTTCAAGGCTGGCCCATATATTTTCAAAGCTCCGGAAAGGTGAGTGGCTGCGCCGCAGTGACTTTTCACTCAGCAACAATGCGCTAAAACCTAAGTCAACTCTTATGTAAGGTTCAATGATAAGTGCGTTTCTATATTTTACACTGTTGGGAATATTATAGCTCATGTTGCTTCCATAAATCATATTCAAATGCACCCTGAAATTTTTATTGGTACTTAGATAATCCTGGAGGAATAAGCCCAATGTTAACAAGCGGTCTGATGGCCTTCTTACATAACCGACATCGGTTCTTACTGAGTCTGCAACAACCTGGTCCTGGGTTTTTGAAGTGATCACTTCACCCGCAGCATTTTTATAAGTATAATAGAAATCGTTGTTGAGGTTTTCCTTTGTACGGCTTATACCTATGCTGAGCCAGCTTTCCGCATCTTTTACCAGTTCTGTAAAAACCCTGGTTTCAATACCGGTCGCATAAGCTTTAGCA
>JBBSBD010000343.1:0-5961 GCA_038251675.1 Chitinophagales bacterium
CCGGGTTTTAGCTTGCCTGTAAGCAATCCTCTTTCCAGAGGGCTATAAGCAAGTATCGAAACATTGTTTTCAATACAATATGGAACCACCTCTTTTTCAATGTCTCTTTTGACCATGCTGTAGGGAACCTGGTTAGAAACAAGACTAATATATTGTTGCGCTTCCTTCACTTGAGCGACATTATAATTACAAACACCGGCGTACCGAACTTTTCCCTGTTGTATAAGTTTTGCAACAGCTTCCATAGTTTCGGAAATGGGTGTGGTAATATCGGGCCAGTGTATTTGGTATAAATCAATGTAATCAGTACCGAGCCTTCTTAAACTGTCTTCACATTCTTTCACAATGCTATCTTTAGACGCATATTTGTAGATATCAATATCATTGCCATCATTGTCTTTACTTTTAAACGCAAAATCGCCTTTAGTCTCATCCCAGCGCATGCCGTATTTGGTGAGTATTTGCACTTTGTCCCTTGATAGATTTTTTATGGCTTCACCCACGATTTCTTCACTGGCGCCCTGCCCGTAAATGGGTGCAGTATCTATTGATGTCACGCCGAGGTTATAAGCTTCTTGTATTGCATTAATAGAATCTTTCCTTTCTGTGCCACCCCACATCCAGCCGCCGGCGGCCCATGCTCCAAAAGTTACCACTGAAATCTCCAGGTCAGATTTTCCTAATTTTCTGTATTCCATAATTTAATTTTTATGATGATGAGTAATCGTTTTTTTTCAAAAGTTTATGCATAAACTTTATTTCCCTGACAGCTCCGTTTTTTCAAACGGATTGCGTCGCATTACCGGAACAATAACTTAGCCAGTTTTTCAAAAAGGCTTAGAGGTCCGTCTCCGTAAAATAATAAGTGTATACACACTGATCAATCCGCCAATAAATGCCAGGATATTACGTTCATGCATGAAATATCCTGGCTCCGAAAGAACAGTATGTATTTCTTTCTCCAAAATTAATAACAAAACTTATGCGGCTCCTAAATGTCTTGTTTCCTATTGCGATCGTTTTCATTTTTAATTCATGTCAAAAAGGAATAACCGGCGGTGACCCCGTAATCCCAACCAGTAATAAGATAAAGACGTATACAGAAGATGTAACATCCGGCGGGTCGCACACTGTTGTTACGTTCAACGTGGCTTATGATGCTAATGACAGAATAATAAGTCTTATATCTGCAGCATCGCCGGGGGACAGGTTTGAATTTCAATATTCAAATGCAAATTATACATTGGATATTTATGGTTCCAATCAATTGACGATACATGAGGTGTTTTTTCTCAACAACAATTCGATGGTAGATAGTACTTTTCAATATAACGATACTAATGATAGCCTTACTGAAAAATATATATACAACGCCTCCCGCCAACTTATCACGCTTAAGTCTTATGAGTATTCTAAGGCGATGGGTTCTGTGTTGGACAATGTCGAAAATTATACCTACGATAATGGCGGCAACGTCGTAAAACTGGCAGATAACTATTCTGTAACAACCTATGATTATTATGCAAACCTGGCGGGAAATGTTATAGCCCTTTATCCCTATTTTCCTGTGCCTAAAAATTTTGTAAAAACAACTACAAATGTCAACGGTGGTACTACCGTTACATTAAACCATACATACACATTTGACTCGATCAACAGGTTGTCTACGGAAAAGATAGTGTATGATAGTAATGAAGTTGTTATTAAAAGCTACACCTATTATTGATGGGTTTATCAATTTCTTATTCTTATTCTTCATGGCTTTAAGGATGAAGCATTGCTTTTATCAATCCAGGCCGTGTAATACGTTTTCAAAGTTTTTTTACCGTTTAAATATGGAAATATCCGCTTAATCCAAATCTCAGTTTGACGGGGAAGCACGATGCATATTTTTGCACATCAATTTAAAATACTTTCCAAAACTCAACTCGTCATGAAACAGATTTT
This sequence comes from Chitinophagales bacterium, assembly GCA_038251675.1. Taxonomy (GTDB): domain Bacteria; phylum Bacteroidota; class Bacteroidia; order Chitinophagales; family Chitinophagaceae; genus Ginsengibacter. Next base: position 1,948 of record JBBSBD010000343.1, read on the forward strand.
AATCTTTACCCTCTTTATTTTACCAGCTTTTATTTCTTTTGCCCAAACACCCACACAGGTAAGTGGAAAAATTACCGATGAAAATAATAAGCCATTATCTGCAGCAACCGTATTGCTTTTAAATGCGAGAGACTCTTCACTTGCCAAAACAGCGGTAACCGCCGCAGACGGAATTTTTAAAATGCTTTCCATAAAGCCCGGTAGTTATTTACTTTCTGCCACCTCTGTTGGCTACGCCAAAAACTACTCACCAAAATTTGAGGTAACGGAAGGACTGGATTTTAATAGCCCTTCACTTTTGTTATCACATAGCAGCACTTCTCTTGCAGCGATTACCGTGCAGGCGAAGAAACCAATGATAGAAGTGAGAGCGGATAAAACAGTATTTAATGTGGAGAGCAGCATCAACGCAACCGGTAGTAATGCCTTTGAGCTTTTGCAAAAATCTCCTGGAGTTTCTGTTGATAAAGATGATAATATTTCTATGCAGGGAAAGAATGGGGTAAAAATATACGTGGATGGCAAACCAACACAAATGGGTGGGGGAGACCTTGCGGCTTACCTGCGTTCCATAAATTCAGCGGATATAGAATCCATTGAAATGATCACCAACCCGTCAGCAAAATATGATGCTTCAGGCAATGCCGGCATTATAAATATCAGGTTGAAGAAAAATAAAAACTATGGCGCTAATGGTAACATATCAACCGGGGTTGGCTTTGGTCATACGCCTAAATACAATAATTCGTTGAGCCTTAATTACCGTAATAAAAAAATAAACCTTTTCAGTAATTACAGTAATAATTTTGGTAAAACAAGAAATCTCTTTAACCTGTATCGCATTCAACAAGATAGCATCTATGACCAGCGCAGCGTGAACATCAATGATAATACAACGCACAATGTAAAAGCAGGAATAGATTACTATGCGAATTCCAAAAACGTTTTTGGAGTAATGGTTACCGCGAATTTTAATGATAGTAAAACAAATACCAATAGTACTACCGTAATTACGCCACAAAATACGGGCATACCGAACAGGATTTTATATGCAGGAAATGACTTGCCGGGCTCCAGGAATAATGTTGATTACAATGTTAACTACCGTTATGCCGATACTAGTGGAAGAGAATTAAATATTGATGCGGACCTGGTAACCTTCAGGCGTACAGGAAGCAGCTATCAGCCAAATTTTTACAGAGATCCTGTTACTGATATTTTGCTGGATGAAAGAATTTATCGCAACAATACACCAACTGACATTGACATATATACTGCCAAAATTGATTATGAACAACCTTTTAAAAAAGGCAAACTTGGCTTCGGTGGTAAAATAACTGATGTGCAAACCAAAAACACGTTTGATTTTTATAATGTGTATGGAAACAATAATGTGAAAGATCCGGACCGCAGTAATAAATTTAATTATGATGAAAATGTAAAGGCGCTTTACGTAAACTATAATCGCCCGTTAAGTAAGAAAACAACAATACAGGCAGGCGTGAGAATGGAAAATACAAACAGCAAAGGTGACCTCATAAGCGTCAACCCACAACCGGACGATGTGGTGAAGCGTAACTACACAGATTTTTTCCCAAGTGGCGCAATTACTTATATGCTGAATCAAAAGAATAGTTTCAACCTGAGTTATAGCCGTCGCATAGATCGCCCAAGTTACCAAAACCTTAATCCATTTGAGAATAAGATTGATGAGCTCACTTATCAGAAGGGAAATGCATTCTTAAATCCCCAGTATACTAACAGCTTCCAGCTTTCACATACTTTTCTTTATAAATATGTTACTTCTGTAAGCTATAGCCACATTAAGGATTATTTCGCACAGATTATAGACACATTGGGAAATAAAGCCTTCATCACACAAAAGAACCTGGCAACCCAAAATATCTACAGCTTAAATATAAGTGCCCCCATTACTATTACTAAGTGGTGGAGCGCCTTTGCAACATTTAATGGATACCATTCCGCATACCAGGCAAATTTTGGCGCAGGAAAAACAATTAATGTAAATGTGGACGCCTTTTCATTCTATTCACAGCAAACGTTTAGCGTAAAGAAAGGCCCTTCATTTGAGCTTTCAGGATTTTTTAATTCGCCTACTGTATGGGGCGGAACTTTCAAAAGCAAGTCGCTTGGATTCATAGATGTTGGCGTACAACAAAAATTATTTAAAGGATCCGGCAATATCAAAGTAAGCTTTACCGATGTTTTTAAAACATTGCGCTGGAAAGGTGTAAGCGATTTTGGCGGAAGCCACCTCGAGGCAAGCGGTAACTTTGAAAGCCAGCAATTGAAAGTAAATTTCTCATACCGGTTTGGTAACAAACAGGTGAAGGCAGCAAGGCAAAGAAAAGCATCGGCAGAAGATGAAAACAAAAGATTGAATGGCGGTGGAAGTGGTATAGGTGTGCAACAATAGGAATACTTGCCTTTATGAAACTAAATATGAAGCGTTTGGGGTTGGATGGAAAAATCCAAAACCTCAAACGCTTTTATGCACATTTAATTTATGCAATTCAAGTATGGTCGTTTTACCATCATCGCTCTCACGATACATGGGAACGAATTTTCGATTGAATAATATTTCGTTGAACGTATAAGAAGTACGTTGCTGTACGAAATTAGAAAACACATCATCGAAACCACGCAGCGCCACATACAATTCCAGGTCGGCTGTTTTCATGTCTTCTTGTGTAAAGCCATAAAGCGGGCTGTTCTCATCTATAGGGTGTACAACAGTCCATGCCAGTGGCATGCTTTCAACGCGTGTCCGTTCCAACTCTAACGTAAAATATTTATACTCCGGTTTCTCCTCCTGAGAAATTATCAGACCGGTATTTACCTTTATTTCAAGATCAGTAAGCGTATGCTTTTCTTTGAAAGCCGCAAAACGAAACATAAGCCCGGTAACCTCTTTATAAGGACATACTACTGCATAGTCACTAAAAACAAGGTAACTTCTTGGCTTTGAAAAGCGGCCATAAATAAGGCCTGTCGCAATGGCAAGAGAAAGAAATCCCGTTAGTGCCTCCACGGCTGCGACAATATTGGCGCCATCTCCTGCAGGGCTCACATGCCCATAGCCTACTGTGGTAAATGTTTGTGTGCTGAAATAAAAAACTTCACGGGCTATTTTCCAACTACTTCCATCCGTCAATCCATCGAGTTGGCTTGTACCAAGTAAAAGGTAAATACAAGTGAAAATAAAATTGATAGCTATATAGAAAAGAAATATTACCAAAATGAATTTCCATAAAGGGAGGTTAAGCATGTCATGAAACATGCTGAACCTTTTTTGAAAAGCCATCCCTTCTTTCACAAGATTAAAGCTTCCATCTTTGTTAATAAAACGGCCGCCTACTTCATTACTATCACCGGCAAAACCGGTATCATTATTCTGTTTTGAAAAAGGGTTTATTCTTTTATGTATAGCCATTTGGTAAATAAAAAATTTGATTCAAAATGCAAATTTATACATCCGAATCATTAATCACCATTTCATCTCTGTCTTATTGTATGCCAGGCAAAAAACAGTGTGTGATCATTCATAGTAGAATTATGGTTTGTTGTACAGTAATTTTTTTTAAATGAGCCTTTTGTAAATAAACTTTACAGTCGTTAATTTGTTATAAAGGAAAATCAGTAAGTATGACGAATGAAAATAAAAGGAATTATCTCAACCACAAGCCACTCACAACGCAAGCTCTTATAAACTTGCGTGATAAGGGATACAAATATCTGCAAGTGCAGGGCTTTACAATTGATCATCATGCGGAATATACAGAGCCGCACTATCTTATGCTCGTTCCCATAAAAGAACTACCAACTGACCAGGCTAAAATGGATATCTATGAACCGATTGACAGTGATTTAATTAATTCCTGGATAAAAATAGACACAGATGATACCGGGCTTGAAATTTATTTGGCAGGCAATAAATATAATTAAGCCAATAGTGTTGTTTTGTTTTTCTGATAAATCATTTTGAGAGTTTCG
>JBBSBD010000344.1:0-5907 GCA_038251675.1 Chitinophagales bacterium
ACCCACCACAGCCCGGTTTAATTCTCCGTATCTCAAAAAACCATCTCTTAATATCCATAAAATTCGCCCCTTATACTTTCCACCTATCCGTTGGAAAGCATAATCAACTGCACAATGTGCCTTCTTAATTTTATTTTTTTTCATTTATTTATAAATTTAAAATATTGATAATCAGCAATACTATATTTTTAGTAAGTAAGCTACTTTATTGTATGTACTTGCTACAAAGATATTAAATACTTTATTTGCAAAAACTTTGAATAAAATAAATAAAAAAATAATGAATGCATCAGTCAAAAGAGTACTGTATTTTCCAGTTACTAAAATTATTATAGGAATTAGCGTTTGCTTTTCACTATTTGTAGTTATACAAAACTTTGTATTAAAACCATTTTTTTATAGCATTATTCAAGATAAAAGTATTGCTGACCCAATTATTATTTTTGTTTCTTCAATACTATTATTAGTTAGCTATTACTATTTATTCCGTTTATATGACAAAAGAAAAATTACCGAACTATCCATAAAATATTTACCCAAAGAAATGTTTGGGGGTTTTATTTTTGGTTTTTTGACAATTTCATTATCTATTTTCATTTTATATTTATTAGGCCACTATCGGGCTATTAGTATTACAACTACTCACTACTCAGCAAGATTTTTCACTGTATTAATATTTGCTGCGTTAGTTGAAGACTTATTTCATAGAGGATTAATTGTAAGGATATTGGAAAATTGGTTAGGCACTAACATAGCCATTGTCATTGCAATGTTGGTAGAATTACAACACATTTATAACCCCAACTCCAACCTATTTAGTTTTTTTGATTATTTGATTTGGGGGTTTACTATGGCAATGATGTTTATATATACCAAAAGAATATGGCTACCTTTTTTCTTCCATTTAGGGTGGAATTTTGCTCAACCATTTTATGGCTCCAATCTCACAGGGACAAATGATATGGGCAGTATTATTCAATCTAAATTTACAGGTCCTGAATTATTAACAGGGGGTGCAACTGGAATTGAAGGTTCAATTTTTACTGCATCTTTTCTTTTATTTATCGGAATAGTACTCTATTATCTTGCCAAAAAAGAGGGCAAAATTGTAAAAGGTAAATTGTTTAAAAAATGAATTTAAAAAATGCCTTTATAAGTCTTGATAACTATTTTTCACCAAAAATTATAGGTAAAGTAAATGACCACTATATTAAAGTCGTAAAAATAAAGGGACAAGAAGTCCCTTGGCATAATCACGAAAACGAAGATGAATTATTCTACGTTGTAAAAGGGGCACTTCTAATGGAAATTGAAAATCAGACCGACCTGATATTGAAAAAAGGCGACTTGCTTGTAGTGAAAAAAGGAAAAAATCACAGAGTTTCCTCAAAAGAGGAATGTTTAATTATGCTTATTGAATCAAAAACTACTGAACATACAGGTAAAATAAAGGCGGCAATAACAAAACCAATAAGAGACCAATTTTATTAAAGCCATAGAAAGATTCTTTATAATACCCCTACGACAGACTTATTATTTGAGGTTTATGTTTCCGATTTGACAATTCATCAGACTAAAAATGCCTGCCACCAGTCAAGTAAGCAAGGGGAATTTCACCCCCTGCTCCTCACAGAACCGTATCCCGATACGCTTCGCTATCGGGACAGGCTGTGAACCTCTTGATTCATACGGCTCTTCAAGATGCCTCGACCAATTAGTAAGCTCACACTTGCTAATTGTTTGGCTGAACAGTTTAATCATCCCTTTCGGTTGTTTTGTGTTCACCAATTTTACATCTTGTGTACCCCTTTGCTCCTTCCGGCTTTCCCGGTTATCAACGCTACTACGGGTACATCCGCCCCTGCTGTGGTTTGTGAAGCACTATTACAACTTACGGGTGCTCCACTTGCTGCCTTGTGCTCTATGCCCGTTTGTACGTTTTGGCGGATTGCTTCAAACGGTTTTAACTAACGCTGGCATATTCAACTACAGCAGGTTCTCCAGTTCCGCCTTTGCGCCTGTCTGTAAGTCCCGGCGGCTTTATCCCGGATGCAGCTAACACTTCTGGCAACCTGCCTGACGGCAGTCAGCCTTCTAACGAATGTTAGCTCTGTCGAAACAATCATCCCGAATATCGGGACAGGTCGTGCATCGTTTCTTTTTACATCGGTAACAATTATAGAGACCTCATAGCCGCTTCTCCGCTGCGGCGGATCGGCTCCTACAGACGCACCTGTTGCACAGCCTGCGCTGAACGTAGTGAACTTCAAGATGTGTGGACAATTAGTAAGCCGGCCATAAACTCCAATGTGCTAAAAGGCTTGGCTGCATCTTGTACAACATATTAAGCCATCTCCTGCTCTTAAGAAAATTAATATGGCAGACTATTCTTATCAATTTCTTTTGAAAAAGAAAGATTCAAATAAGATTAAACCTTCCCCCTTCGCAAGATTTTTTTCCTTCCTTCAAATTTTAATTATTTTTTTAAATCAACAAACCCGGCATCCTGTGAGTAGTGAATGTTTTTTGGGAGTTTATCTTTTGGTGGCCGCAAATAAGCTACAGTTCCCTGTTTTGATTATTTGATTTTTCGCTTAGCATCTTAAAGGTCTAAGAAAACCGAAGAAATATTTTTTAAAAGCTTATGAATGTTCGGGGTAAAATAGAATAAATTGAAACTATATTTAATCACAAAAAATGGCCTGCCTGTTTTAGGGTAACACAAAATAGCGATGGATTTCATATTTAGAAAAGCTACAATAACTGATACAGATAATCTTGAAAGGCTTATCAAACACTCGGCAAATTCTATAAATTCTGCCTACTATTCCAAAGAGCAGATTGATGCTGCACTTGGAAATCACTGGACGGTTGACCAACAACTTATAGCTGACAATACTTATTGGATTGTTGAGAATTTGGAAGGAGTTGCAGCGGGATGTGGCGGATGGAGTAAGCGGAAATTACTATTTGGAAAAAATGATGTTCTATCTTCTTTGGATAATGAATTAGTCCCGGGTATTGACTCTGCGAGAATCAGAGCTTTCTTCGTTCATCCGGATTTTACGCGAATGGGAATTGGAAAAAGATTGCTTCAAAAATGTGAGATTGAAGCCAAATCATTTGGCTTTAATTCTTTAGAATTAGTTGCTACTTTAAGCGGAGAAAAATTATATTCTTCAAACGGATATATTCCTCTAAAATCATACGATGTGGATTTAGGCAATGGAATTAATAATAAAGTAGTGTCGATGTATAAATCTTTAAAATAAAAAATTGCCTGGTGCGAGAGTCGATTGTACTGAAGGGAGCCAGCATAAACAAGTAAAACCGCTGAGTCCTCTGCGAGAGACCCAGCTACGGCATAAGAATTAGATAAAAGTTGGGCAGCAGTAAGGTTAACATACGAGCTTAAAAAAGTTGCTCGATCGTAATAATTTTACGTATCTATCGTAACCAAAAACCCCCTGACAGGAGTTCTGCTGCTTAGTCCAAAAAATCTATTCCTTATGCAATATCATGGCAAAAGTTTCGAGTGGCAATGCTACTAAAAACCAATCGCCACACAGTTCCAGGTAACGTCATAATTTACGGAGGAGTTGGATGTGTTAATAATTTTTGCAATGCAACTATTGTTGTCGCAACCCCGTAAAACTAAAATTACCCTGTCAAGTTCGCCCACAGTGCCACCTGTAGCATTAATATCTCCAACTAAAACAGTAGGAGCACTGGTAAAACCTCCTCCGAAACCTATTGATGTTGTTAAGGACGCATTCCCCGGCATAATTGCATGAAAAACAGCAGTAGTAAAACGATAAATTTTTAAATTGGTAGCGCTGCTTGCGTTATAAGCAACACCACGATTATTGTTTACTAACAAACTACCCGTTATCTCCGCATTATCGTTTACGGTCAGTTTGCCGTCCTCTGTCACAGTTCCTCCAACAGTTAAATTTCCAGTCACCCTTGTATTGCCCGTCACATCTAAGGGATAAGTGGCATTTGGCGTGGCCCCGTTGATACCAAAATTGGTTATACTTCCTTTACCATTCACATCTAGTTCCCAGTCGGGTATATTATCGTTAATACCTACAAACCCATTGAAATAGGAGTTTCCCGTAACCTGCAATTTATAGACAGGGTTTGGTGTATTGATGCCTACGTTTCCCGTTGCATAGTTTATAGAGTTTCCGTTTGCAGTCCACCTGCCATCCATAACGTCCCAGTTGGTGCCGTTAAAAAAGTTGAATCTATTGGAGGTGGTGTTAAAGAACATCATTCCCTTTGTAGGGGATAGTATGGTAGTGGTGTCTGGCATTCTCGGTATTAAAACTCCCTTGCTAGGGCTATTCACATCGAGCATGGCATTAGTAGCCGGGGGTGTACCAGTTGGGTTTATTGCCACCTGGGAAATTGAAAAATATGGAGCAAGAATTATTTGCAATAAAATGATCGTTTGAAGAAGTAGTTTTACTTTCATAATTAATAATTTTAGAACAAAAATTACGATAATAATTTGTCAAACTCTAAACATCTTTTGCATAATCCACCTATCATTTGTTACCAGTATGCAGTAATTTTTCCTTCGCATAATAATCCAAGGTCAATGCGACACGCAACAAAGAAAAATTATAAAGCCAAACCCTAATGACCTGAATGACGTTTCCGCATATCAAAACTATTAGTTCCATTATGGCGAATCTCGCAGATGAATAATAATAGTCCTCGGGGGTTTCACACAAGCCTGCAACTACGGGGTTAATTAATATGTGCTTCGCGAACGGACCCTAACTTATATTTTCTTTGACAAAGGGATTTGAGACGTTCGTATATTCGGCAATACAAACATTGGCAGCAACCTCACCACGACAAAACTTCTCTAAACTGTTAGGACGATTAAGCAAAAAAATGAAAAAATGAAAAAAACAATTTTAGCGCTTATCATTTTTGTAATTTATTCAACTAAGTCTTTTGCAACCTGGTCTATTATTATGATTGACCCGAGAACAAATGAAATAGGTATAGCTGGAGCATCCTGTACGTATAACTGTTATGGAATAGGAAAGATTATCCCTGGTGTGGGTGCAATTATCGTTCAAGCAATGAGTAATAGTCAAGCAAGGAAAAAGGGTGTAGAAATGATACTCGCCGAATCGACACCTGAGCAAATTATTCAAGCATTAAGAAATCCAGACTTTGATCCCGAAAGACAGCAATATGCTGTAGTAACTGTTAAATATATTGATAGTACGAGTGCATACACAGGAGATTCAACAAAACAATTTAATGGAGCTTTGACTAAAAGTGGCGTGTCTGTTCAAGGAAACACGTTAGCCTCCGACAATGAATTGAAAATAATTATGCAAGCTGTGGAAAAAGGGCAAAATAAATCATTCAACATCGCTGACATTTTAATGAGTGCCTTAGAGGCAGGCTCAACATCAGGAGGAGATAAAAGATGTGGAGAACAAAAAGCATCAAGCGCATTTATTATCATTGCCAAACCAGACGACAAGAAACCATACATGAACTTAAATATATTTGGTCAAGTTAAAGGAGGGCAAAATGCAGTTGAAATGCTTCGCAACAAATTTGAAAAATGGAAAAGAAAACACCAGTTGTAACACTATTGACAGGAAAAGCGGCAGCAGCCAGGTCGGATAGGCAAGGGCATTTCAGCCCAAGCCTTCCACACGTAGGGTCGAGCAGTGGCGCACCAATCAATCATTGATCATGTTTCCACCACCCGTCTCGTCAAACGCAGCATGCGCATTTAACGCACTGCGCTTTCCTAATGATTTCTTTTAAAAGTTTATAGCCTATCGTGCCGGGGCAACTTTCCTGGGGGATAGTTTAAAGTCACTGTATATATTGTACACAGCATACAATCCCTTTGTACTCCATTGC
>JBBSBD010000345.1:0-5904 GCA_038251675.1 Chitinophagales bacterium
GCGTGGGCAATTAGACTTGCAGATTGCGCAAAAATTTATAAAAGCGAAGCTCCAGGTAATTGCAGGAGTTACCAATTTATTGGAAGACCGGCTTATAATTTACCAGGATCTTAATGGAAATAAAAAGTTCGATGAGCCATTGTCGGTAACCTCAGAAATGGGACATTCCGGATTTTATAAAAGCGGTATTGATAATACCATCATTAATATAAAATCACAGCAAAAATTTTTTGTAAGAGTTTCTTATTTGTTTTAACCTCTTCTTAAAAAGACTTTATCCTATCGAAAGCGGCTGTTCTATTCCGCCGGAGAATTCAGACGATTTCAATTTCCGGCTAAACACGCTGTAGTATAAATTGGTAAAAATATTTTGGATGATGTTAACTATTAAACAACAATCATGAAACAACGATACTTAATATTTCCATTCCTGTTCATATCTATACTAATCGCAGTATTTACAATTTCGGGTTGTAAAAAGCAAGAATATATTAAGACCGGAAAAGTTAAGCCGGAAAAAAGGATTGCTGAATTTCAAGTCAATTCAATTTATCCGCGGATAATCAAACTTTATAAGGATACCGTTTACATACTTGATGTTGACTTTGAGCGCAATGCCGGCGAAGAATTAATTATAGAAGAGGGCACACTTATCAAAGCGGGGTCGCGGCCGCTTGCAAACCTTGGAAACGTTAATCCGGCTCAAGGTTCCGTTACTATAAACACAGGTGGAGTTATAATTGCGAACGGATCTTTAAGCGAGCCAATTATTTTTACCAGCAATGGTTTGAAGGGTTCACAAGGAATTAATTGGGGCGGAATTACGCTGCAGGGAAAATCAACAAACAATGATAATGCAGCAGCAGGTGATGCCAGTGATTTTTCCGGCTCTTTAATTTATTGCCGTATTGAATTTGCACCGCTCACTTTAAGGGGAGTTGGCAATACCTCAACTTTTAGCCACGTCTCTGTTAGTTATACCGATAGAAATGGATTATCCGCCTTCAATATCTATGGCGGGACCTTCAATGCCAGCAACCTTATTTCTTATGCCTGCGCAGGACCGGCTGATTTTTATATCACTAATGGCTACACCGGCAAGATGCAAAATATTCTTGCATACCGAAATCCTTTTTTTGGCAGCACAGGGTCTGCCCCATTAAATGCACTAACCGGTATTTTCTTTGAGAATAATCTGTACAATCCGGTTAACGCTAGGCCTTTCACTTTTCCTACGATCTCAAATCTTTCGATAATAGGCCCGGATAGCCAGAACGGCGCTACTGCTACTTATAGCAGCTTTGATACCAGGGCTTCGGCTATTGTAACTACGGGCAGCAGTTGTTTCAATATTCGCAATTCAGTTTTTATGGGCTTTCCCAAAGCATGCTGGATTTTAGACGATGCAAATACCGCCGGGGCAATTCAAAACAGGGTTATCACCATTTCAAATTCTATTTTCCAGGCTAATGATACTACACGCGTTTTCTACCTTGAGCCAAATGCGTATCCTCCATACACCAGTATTGATTTCAAAAATTTTATTCTTGCGCCAACGCTTCACAACAGGGAGGCTTCTAAAATTGCCGATTTTTCTTTTAAAAATCTTTTTAATTACAACGAACCGGGCCTTTTGCCGGCAGAAACTTCGCCTGTTTTTTCCGGCGCGGATTTCAAAGATATTTTTAGTGATCCTTTTTTTAATCCGGTAGGTAATGTGGGCGCTTTTGGTAAGGAAGACTGGACTAAAGGCTGGATGAATTTTACTCCGTTGAAGACCAATTATAATTTCCCCGAATAATGATTAGCCAAAGTAATTATATCAATATGGTTCCTTATTATAATAGCCAAAAGATTTTTAAATGTATAAGACAGGTAGTGTTTTTTACCTTATTATTTTTGTGTTTTTCATTTTCTTTAAAAGCTCAGAGTAATAATGGCAAGCTTACGGGTAAAATAACAGATAGCGCCACCAACCAGACGCTTGTAGGCGTAAGTGTAACGCCAAAGGGCAGCAACAAAGGTACTGCTACCATTACGGGAGGCACCTACATCCTATCCTTACCTGCAGGCAGTTACACGATCAGGTATTCATACACTGGCTATGCTGAAAAGGATATTTCCGAATTAGAAATTAAAAGTGGCGAAACAACATTTATGAATATATTGTTAGCGCCAAAATCTAACACTTTGGCGGGTGTGGTGATATCCATACCCGCTAAAAAAGAATCTCAGTCAGCGGTATATAATAAACAACGCCTGAGTTCTGCCGCGTCTGATGGTATTTCACAGGAACAGATAAGTAAAACGCCAGATAATAATGCCGGCCAGATATTAAAAAGAGTAACCGGCGTAAGTGTGCAAAATGAAAAATTTGTAGTAGTCCGTGGCCTTGGCGCTCAGTACAATCAAACGGTACTGAACGGCGTTGCGATGACAAGTACTGAAACCAATCAAAACGCATTTTCATTTGACCTGATTCCATCTGCTGCAATAGATAATATTACTGTTAACAAAACGGCTACGCCGGATTTACCGGGAAACTTTGCAGGTGGTATTGTGCAGGTAAATACTAAAGATTTTCCTGCTAAAGATTTCTTTTCGGTAGCGCTGCAAACGGGTTTTTCGGATGGCACTTTTGGTAAAGATTTTCTTTCCGACAAGCGCGGAAATTTGGAATGGTTAAGCTTTGCAGCAAAAAGCAGGGATCTACCTTCCTCGTTCCCGCAATCGGGGGATCGCGTACAACTTTTCCAGGTGAACCCCCAGGAGCGTATCCGTTACTTAAAATTATTACCCAACAACCTCGCTCCTCTTAACAATGGAGCATCCGGCCATGATCTTTCAGATTTAAATGAAAGCCTGCAGTTAGGATTTGGCAAAACAATACGGTTAAAGGAACGAAATCAATTTGGCATTGTTGCGGCACTTACTCAACGTAAAACAGAACTCATTCAAAACGAATCAGGGCTTCGCGATGCGCAGATCGCCGGGTTGGGCGCCGGAGGTAATACAAGAGGGGCGTATGATTATTTTTCAGTAAATACGAGGTATAGTTATTCATCAGAGCTTGCCGCTGTTTTAAATGTTGCTTACAATTTTGGCAATAATAAAATCACTTTAAAAAACTTATTTTCTCATGTACTTCGAAATAGTTATATAAAAAGAGACAGCGTTGTTGATTATGAAACAGGATTTCCTAAAATTGGCCCGCAGGGTATCCAGGGATTTAGTTATTTTTTTGAACAGCGAGGCCTTTTGAATTCTATTTTATCAGGTGAGCATAAAATAGGAAAGAATAAAGAAACCCAACTTGACTGGAATATAAATGTAACATCGAATAGTACAGAATTTCCTGATACCAGAAATTTCCTGTTATCTAGTGATGACAATGGTAATCTTGTATCTAATACTTCCGGAACTAATTTACCAACTTATTTATTGACCTCAAGCCGGTTGTGGTCGAATGTTAAGGACATCATTACCGGAGGAGCCTTTAATCTGTCTTCGGTGATTAATATTTTCAAGGCAAAGCAAGTGATTAAAGGCGGGCTGTTATTTCAGAACAGGAGAAGAATAGCAACTGCCACTGTGTTGCCGTATGAAGCTATTAACGCTCCGCTTGACAGTGTACTCGCTCCTGCGAAATATGCAGTTAACGGCTTAGATGTAAACCCAGGCGCTCAAAGTTATTTAACTGGTTCTGGTAATTACAACGCCGCTACAAGTTTACAAGCTGCGTATGAAAGTTTGGAAAATAAATTCGGTAAATATCTAAGAGTAATCTGGGGCATTCGTTTTGAAAATTACCAGCAGAGCATTAGTGTGTATAATCAACTTTTCAACCGTAATTTTCAATCGCCTGAATTGGTTCCGGTAAAATTTTCATCGCAAACAACTTTTAATTTTTTACCATCGATAAATGTTATTTATAGTCCTGTAAAAAGTGTAAACATCAGGGGCGCCTTTTCTACCACTGTTATACGTCCCGACCTAAAAGATTTGGCAGGTTTCACGAGATTTGATTTTGAAACTTTTCAGCTTTCTACAGGAAATGAAAATCTTAAAAGTACAGTCATTAGAAATTATGATTTCAAAGCAGAGTGGTTTCCATCCTCAGGGGAAATAATATCTTTTGGAGCTTTTTATAAAAAGTTAACTGATCCTATCGAGTACGGCCAGGTAACTTCTGCAAACGTTTTTCTCGGAAAGCTGGCGATAAATAGCGGGGATGCTAACATCAAAGGCATAGAGGCTGAGTTCAGAAAGAAATTAAACTTTATTGCTTTTGCCCCATGGCTAAAAAATGTTACGTTTTTTGGTAATGGAAGTTTGTTGAATTCAAAAGTGGAAGGGAGAATTATTTACAATAATTATTTTAATTTTTCTCCGGAGCATCGCCTCACTGGGCAGCCAAAGTACATTGTGAATGGCGGGTTGAGCATTTCAGCTTTTAAAAATTCTTTCGAAGCAACGTTGTCTTATAATCGCACGGGAGACTATATTGATCGGTTAGGAGGATCTGAATTGTCCAGGGATAATGTTTTCTCTGCACCCGTGCTTTTGGTTCCCAACTACATATTACAGGCAAGAGATATTCTAGACGTGTCTTTAAGACAAGCTGTGATAAAAGGTAAAGGCCAAATTAAAATCAATATTTCTAATCTTTTGGCGAAGCCATTAGTCATTTACCAGGATAACAATGGCAATAACGAATTAGACAATCCTGTAAAAGTCAATATTTTGGTAAACCAGAGTACTTTTCTGGACCAGGCTACTATTTTAAGTGGTATTGACAATATCGCATATTTCATACAGGGACAAAGAAGCTTTTCCATTACATTTTCATACACCTTTTAAAAGGATGAATAACATGATTTTCTCCGGAATAAAAAGTAAAGGGTTTTATCTGATAGCGTTACTAACAATTATTTGCAATTCATGTAAAAAAGAGCCTGCCACGCTTGTGAAAGAAAAGTATGAAGTAACGCTTGATGCAAAGCGTTTATCCTTAGACGTTATTAATCTTGCAAATGATACTGTTTATATAATTGCAAATAATCTCAGCCGGAATGCGAACCAGGTAATCAATATTGAAGCAGGTACATTAATTAAAATTAAAAACAATGTAACTATAAATATAAATGCGGGTGGAAGCATAGTAGCAAATGGTACGCAAGCCGATCCAATTATATTTACTTCAGATGCGTTAAAAGGCACGGCGGGATATAGCGGAAATTTATGGGATGGTATTGTTGTTAATGGAAGCACCGGCGGGGCGCCGTGCAGCCTCAGTTATGTAAGAATAGAATTTGCCGGCGCTTTATTCAATGCCTCATTATCATTAAGAAATGTAGATAGCACAACTACTATAAATAATGTGCAGGTTAGTTATTCTTATAGCAGGCCTTCTTTTGAATTTATTGGAGGTAATTGCAAAGCTTTTAACCTGGTTTCTTATGCATCGGGTAATGATGATTTTAAATTAGGTGGCGGCTATACCGGAATGTTACAAAACTTAATTGCTTACAGGCATCCATTTTCCCCTAACACTTCAATTCAATTACAAGAACTTGTTGGATTATTTATAACAGGCAGCAGCACTTTCCCATCTGTTTCCAACCTTTCTGTAATTGGCCCCGATCTTCAGCCGGGCACATCTTCTCAATATAATCAGGTGCCGGGAGGTTTTTCCGGTCATTCAGTTGCGTCGTTATTAGTTTCCAACGCTGCAAAATTTCACATTCGAAATTCTGTTTTATCCGGCTTTCCCAAGGGAGGCTTTTACATTGACAGTCCCGAATCTGGAACATCACTCCAATTTGGCGAATCAGATTTTACTTATTCATTTGTGCATAGCAACGATAGCAGCCGTGCTTTTTATATACCCAATAACCTGGTTCC
>JBBSBD010000346.1:0-5898 GCA_038251675.1 Chitinophagales bacterium
CAATGCAGAGAATGCCACCACTAAAAAAATAATTAATGAATTGAAAAGCTGCAACATCAATTGGGTTGATGAACCGGACAACAGCACTGCAAGAGTTTACTTAAGTTTTAGCGCCACAAAAAATAAATATTCGGTTGACTACTCCGTTGTGGATGCGAGAAATAAGATCACTGTGCCCCCGCAAAAAATGTATTTTAAAAAAGTGGATGGCGTTGGGAAGGAATTGGCATTGAGATTATTTGGAGTTGGTGGTGCGGTGGAGGTTAATTAAAATCTGATTGTTGCGTTACTATTCATAGTGCACATATCGGCCTTTAATAAATATAGTTCCAATTTTCCCTGGTTTCATTTTCTATTTATGCAACGGCATAACTCATTTATCCTGATAAATTATCCATGCTTAGTACGTATAAAAATCATCCTATATCATTTACACGTTAATTTGTTTCGTAATTCTCCGTAGAATATTTCCTTAAAACTATTTAATGCAGCAGGGACTTAATATTCCATTGATCGCCAAAATCATTCCATACAACGAGTGAGTTAATACACTCATCGAAAATACCAACTAGTAATAATCCTGATTATGCATTTTTGCATTCAGGACAGTGAAATTACTGTTTCTAAAAAAGAGAAAACATACCCAAGTACTGAAAAAATTCAAAACTAAATGGAAAGATATGCAGTCATGAACAGCAGCCCGAAGTAATGCAATCGCGCAAGTAATTGTGAGGGACAAACAGCTCAACAAAAGATTATTAAATTCTAAATTTTTATAAACGGACACAGATTTTTTTAACAAATAAAAACAACAAATATGAAGACAACAGTTATCAACACTATCGGAACTACTGCACTTGTAGCTACATTTCTCAGCATTTTGCTATTATTTACAGTGTTTTGTAATGGCAATTATGTAGCTCACTTTTTTTAAAGACCAATTATATATAAGAAGCGATTTTAGATTTTGGATTAATCTATTAACAGCAACTTTTAATAATTCGCGACTCCTTTTCCTTTGTGGGTATAGCACCTAACTAGTTCTCAAAATGAAGCCGGCTCATAACAAGAGTTGGCTTTTTATAATTTTAGGATTACCTGCAACCACCCTTAAGAAAACAACAATACACCTAATGCAGGCAAAGCTCAATCTCCTATGATATTCACTCAAACAACACGGGTGAATTAACCCCTATTACAAGCTTTTTGATCTTTTCACATAAGGAAGTAAAGGAGTTCTTTTTGACGGTGAATTTGAATATGAAGACGGAGAACGTTCCAGGAGTAAACAAACCTTCGAAAATATTTATTACAACACTTTCCCTGACACTGCACATGAAAAATTATTTTTGGCGAGGTTATATGAAAGCCTGGCCAGGAGTTATGCGCAAGATGACGAAACCGAAAATTCTCAAATGATGATTTATAATTATTTCAAAGAATACCCACAGTTAATTCCTTTCAGTGGTTTTAAAATGTAGATGTACCTCAACACGCCCAACGCAGAGAATGCCACAACCAAAAAATAATTAATGAACTAAAAAGCTGCAACATCAATTGGGTTGATGAACCGGACAACAGCACTCCAAGAGTTTACTTAATCTCCTCCTTAATTTATAGTTAAATCAGACACCTCAAATTGTTATGTTTTATTATAGAAGTTAGATTTAGAAAATATATCAAAAGCTTAAATCACTTTTTCATGAAGCATACATTTACTATTTCAAGCCTTATTTTTCTATTTCTTATCGGATGCAAAGACTCTCAAAGGCCCTCTGACAAAACAAACGAAACGCCGAAGGCCTTGCAAGATAAAAACTCCTCTGTAGCAATACTGTCTAAAAGAAGTTATAATGATATGGTCGAAGATTTATACAATGAACTTGCAGATAAAACTCCTGAACTAAAAGATATTGAAACAAGGATAGCTAAAATTTGGGGAAGCAAGGATGACTCAACCGCTTCTTTTGACGAATACGATCAAAAAATTCAATCTTACTTTAATTCAGCAAGTGCACATATTTTACAAATTAAAGATTCATCATTGAATGAAAAAATGAGGCTATTAATATGGAATAGCCTGGCAGACTATAATTTGAAGATTTCAGCACATTCAAAATTACTTTCAGAAATAACTGTAGGAACTGCAACATTAGGAGACTTACATACAATTCTAAAAATAATCAGCACCTTGCCGTTAATCATAAAGTATGAGAATGATAATAAGCCCTCAACATATCCTCTTCAAGGATTTAAAAACGAAATGGATAAAACCATAAAACTTGTAGATAGCCTTGTAAAGAAATAGCATTCATGAGCAACTTACGTTTCAATAAGAAATATTTTATTATAGCTGTTCCCATCTTCTTTGCTGAAATTATTATCGCTCTTTTCATTCACGATAAAATCATTCGCCCTTACATCGGTGATTTCCTGGTAGTCATTTTGATCTATTATTTTATTAAATCTTTTCTAAACATTTCTGTTTGGCCACTGGCTATTTCTGTACTGCTTTTTTCTTATGCGGTTGAGACGTCACAATATTTCAACATGGTTGCTAAACTCGGTCTTCAACATTCAAAGCTTGCAAGGATTATTATGGGTACCTCCTTCGAATGGATTGATATAATTGCTTATACGGCGGGAATTGCTTTGGTAGTTTTTATTGAGACTGTATATTCAAATAAAAAAGAACGAATAAAAAATACTATCTGAGTTTTCCATTCTTTCAGATAGCTCAAATGACCTAATATTTTTGCGAAGCCAATTAAGCCGTGGGGATAATTTCACAAGCTATTTATCTTTTCATACAATGCCATAAACGTATTCCATGGAGTATTGTCGCCGCCTTTGTCGTCCTTTTTCTTTTGATAAAATCCATTCATAAATGAGGCAGCATCGGACCATACTGTTTGCATCATTCCATAAAATTTATCCTGCATTTCTTTGGATGATTCTTTCCTGAAATTTACCATGTCGTCCGTTTGCTTCACTGCAATTTCAGGCCTGCGCCACGGACATGTGATTACATGAAGTCCCTTCATTGCAAAGTACACCGGCGTTTTATCGGCACGTTCATAATGCCAATCGCAAATCACGACATCTTTCGGTATCATATCCACAGCCCGGTATGTATTATTATAACTGGCTTCCCATATTCCCAGTCCAGTTGTTTTACCGTCTATTAACCTATCTCCCCAAATCCAGAGCTGACGATTCTTTTGTGCAAGATGGTCATTCAATAAACGGATCTCGCCTGCAAATAATTCGGCTTTATCCCTGCCGGCACAGCGGGGACATTTATCGTCTCCCAGGTAAAACACTTCATCCATCCCTGCATGAAACGTGTTCGTTTCAAACACATCGCATATTTCATCTACCAGGTCGAACACTACCTTATGTACATCCGGATGCAAAGGGCAATAGCTTTTGCAGTATAACTCGTCTGCATTTGGCCATTCGTATTTTTCGGGCATTTGTACGCCGGGTGTTTCATCAAATTGGGGATAAACAGTAAGTAATTTATAAGTATGATTTGCCCAGGATTGATGGCCAAGAAGATTGATCTGCGGAATGAGAAGGATGTTATTTTTCCTGCAGGCGTTTACCATTTTTTTTATGTCAGCTTTACTAAGCGCAAAACTATCTTCCAACTCCGGGTGGCTCTTAAACTGGTACCGGTAATCAACTCTTACAATGAGCGTATTGACATTTCGCGGAGCAAGTTCTTCCACAATAAATTTAGCAAAGGAGTCCACAGCATTGGGTTTGGGAGCACCTATACAAAATCCCCGAATCGGCAAAAGGCTGTCTATCTTTTTCTGTGCATCTGCATTTGTGCCACAACATAAAAGAACAACCAGCAATAAAATAAAATTATTTTTCATAAAATGTTATTAGCGGATGAATGTAAATATTAATTCAAAAATACGGGAAGTGTTTTCTTTCCAGTTTCTTTTATTAAAGAAAGTATTTACACAACCAGGAGACTATCCAACGAACCAGCACTTTTTAATAAAAAAAGTTGAATCATGTTTTGTTATAACTTCATCCATAGTTACCTAACCAAAAAGCTGCCGCCAACATTTCATTATTATTATCATTTTATAAATCGTTTGTATGAAAAGATGTTTCCTTTCTGTATCATGTCTGCTTTTGTTTTTTACTTCTTTTCCCCAGTCGAAAAGACCCCTGAAACCATCAGACCTCTTGCGTTTACAAAACATTTCCGATCCGCAGGTTTCGCCGGATGGCAATTGGGTAGCGTATACTTTAAGCTCTGTGGATACTGCAAAAGATAAGGATAACCAGGATGTGTGGATGATAAGTTGGGATGGAAAACAAAATGTTCAACTTACTAACAGTCCTGACGGTGAATCCACTCCACGCTTTAGCCCCGATGGAAAATATCTTTCATTCTTATCATCAAGGAAAGAAGCATCAGCCGATCATGAGGAGAAAAATGCATCGAGCCAATTGTGGCTCCTTGACCGCCGCGGCGGAGAAGGGAAAAAAATAACAGCTTTAAAATTTGATATAGAAGACTATGTATGGAGCCCTGACGGAAAGAAAATTTTACTAGTTCTCAAAGATCCGGATTACAGCGATACTGCTAAGGACAAAGCGAGAGATCCTTTCGTAATAGATCGTTATCATTTTAAGCAAGACATCAGCGGGTATCTTAACAACCGCAGAAATCATTTATATCTTTTGGATGTTGAAACAAAAAAACTGGACTCGCTAACCAGTGGTCAATACAATGAAACTTCTCCTGCATTTAGTCCCGATGGTTCACAAATTGTTTTTGTAAGTAACCGAACTGCCGAACCGGATAGAAATGAAAATACTGATCTGTGGTTGATTGATGCGAAGCCAAATTCAGAACCAAAGCAGCTCACCACTTTTGTTGGCGAAGATAGCGATCCATCCTGGAGCCCTGATGGCAAAAGTATCGCTTACCTGCAAAGCAGCAGCTCAGAAAATTTTACGATGTATGGTGAAACCATTCTTGCTGTTATTTCCATTAGTGGTGGTAAGCCAAACCTGTTATCTGCAAAAATTGACCTGCCGGTAAGAAATCCAAGATGGAGTAAGGACGGAAAATCTATTACAGTATTAATGGAAGACGACCGCCAATGTTATCCGGTTCAGTTTATGGTAGCGGATGGTAAGATGAAGAAAATTATGAACGGCGATAAAAGCTTCAACCAACTGGAATGCAATATGGCTATGGATAAATGGGTAGTTGAAATGAGCGAGCCGCAACTTCCCTCTGAACTGTATGCGCTTGAAAATGGCGCAACAAGAAGATTGACTAATGTATCAGATTCTTTTCTTGCACCCATACAATTATGTACGGTGGAAGGTTTTAAATCCACCAGTAAAGATGGTACTATAGTTTCCGGTCTGTTATATCGCCCTGAAGATGCAAAGGGGAAACTTCCTTTAATTCTCTTCATTCATGGCGGACCGGTTGGCCAGGATGAATATGAATTTGACTTTTATCGCCAGGTATTGGCAGCCGGCGGCTACGCGGTAGCGGCAGTAAACTACCGCGGCAGCAGTGGACGGGGAGTAGATTTTACCAAATCAATTTATGGCGATTGGGGAAACAAAGAAGTGCAGGATATTATTGGCGCTGCCAATTATTTAATTAAAGAAGGCATTGCAGATCCTGAAAGGATGGGCATAGGCGGATGGAGCTATGGTGGCATTTTAACTGACTATACTATTGCTACGGATAGCCGTTTTAAAGCTGCTGCAAGTGGCGCAGGCAGTGCATTACAGTTGAGCATGTATGGTGTGGACCAATATGTAACACAATATGAAACAGAGCTTGGCGCTCCCTGGAAAAATATGGATAAATGGATTAAAATATCTTACCCTTTCTTTCATGCA
>JBBSBD010000347.1:0-5876 GCA_038251675.1 Chitinophagales bacterium
ACGACATCAGGCCAGACAGGACAGATACTTCGATTCCCTACAGAGTCTTTTGCAGAAGGTGTCTATTCAATTAAGATAGTTTCGGGGCATGATCAGTGGGTGCGAAGATTTATTAAAATCAATTAATAATTGATGTCGGAGAAAGCAAAAGGTTGTACGTAGTTTCAAACAACGAAAAGTAAAAAGGTTGTACGTAGTTTGAAACTACGTACAACCTTTTTGCCTTTTTGCCTTTTTGCCTTTTTGCCTTTTTGCCTTTTTGCCTTTTTGCCTTTTTGTTAATTGTTAATTGCTAATTGCTAATTGCTAATTGCTTTTTACCTATTGTCTGTCGTCCGTGATCAGTGGTCCATTGTCCGCGGTCTAATCTTCTTTAAACGTAATCGAATTCATGATCGCCTGGGCTGTTTGATTGGCTTCAGCGTCACCGGTTCTTGCATAGATGATCACTTTCCAGACATAGGGACCTTTCTGTAAAATGGTGCAGGTAAAATCCAGGTTATCTCCTTTTGACATAAGTGTGCCTTTCTGGCGGATCCCCTTTCTTCCTTCAATATCAATTGATTTCGTTTTAAATTTTATGGACATCGCACCTTTTGATTCTAAATCTCGTATTGTCTGATCTGAAATAATCGTAAAGTCCGGATGGATATGCTGCGCATAACCTGTCTGAAGAAGCATTACCTTTATCCCCTTCACAGAATCTTCAAATTCATAGGCATAATAGGCCATTATGATTTCGAGCATCGATGGCTGTATCATTGTCTCCATGGGTTCCGGTTCGCCGGGTAATCTGATTGACAACGCTGGTGAACCGAGTGCAAACGCATGGTCGAGGGAAAGCTGTCCCTGCCCAAACATGCAGCACGGCAAAACCATCACGATGAAGGCGACCAATTTCCGGGATGATGACATTATGGGGTTTTTAAAATAAGGTATCACAATGGAAAGCTGACTTTATATTTTAACAAATAGACTGCAATTTATTCAATTCGTACTTCATTGCTGGATGAAAGACATCTTAACTAAGATTACATTTGCAGCACATGGATTCATTAACACATTTAGTTCTCGGGGCGGCTATCGGTGAAGTCGTATTGGGCAAGAAGATTGGCAACAGGGCACTGATCTGGTGCGCTATCGGAGAGACCATTCCAGATTTCGATGTGATTGGCAATTTATTTATGAGCCCTACCGGGGCTCTTGCTTTTCATAGAGGCTTCACGCATTCCATAATGTTCGCATTCATTGCACCCTTGATTTTCGGAGGCCTGGTCTATCAATTATATCACACTGAAGGACATAAAAAGACCATATGGAAATACCTGATTTCAGCCGTGAATTTTCTTTTATTGTTCAGCCTGATCATCGGAGCGAACTATCTGTTCAAAACCGATCATCATCCCCGATGGTGGCTGCTTACGGTTTCGGTTGGATTTGGGATTTTTCTTACCTGGCGATTGTATAAATTCTATCTGACAAAAGATCTGGAAACCGTAAAAACAAAATTTGGGCAATGGTATCTCTTATTTTTTCTTGCATTTTCGACACACATTCTTCTTGATTCCTGTACGACATATGGGACACAATTGTTTCTTCCGTTTTCGAATTATCGTGTAGCTTTTAACAATATCGCTGTAGCCGATCTTTTTTATACAATTCCATTTTTGACATGTGCCATTATTTTTCCTTTTTTTCGAAGAGGCTCAAGACCAAGAGCATTTTTCAATTGGTTAGGTATTGGGATCAGTTGCGCATACATGTTGTTCACGATCGTCAACAAAATATCGATGGACCATGTGTTCGAAAAAGCATTGGCACATCGTGGTATTGAAGTGACGCGCTGCAGAGCGACACCTACCATCCTCAATAATTTTCTATGGAATTTTGTCGCAGAAAGTCCGGATAAATATTATGTAGGGCTTTATTCCAATTTTGATACCGATCCAAATGTTCATTACCTGAATGAATTGCCAAAAAGTGATTCGCTCAAACAGACACTTTCTTCTTACAAAGAATACAAGACCATACTGTGGTTTTCGGATGGATATCTCGCTGCTTTTCCTGCAGACACGATGACTGTGTTGTCCGATCTGCGTTATGGTGGCATGAAGGATACAATCAGGGATTATCATGATATGATTTTTAATTTTTATGTACAGGAAAAAAATGGCGGCCTGAACGTTCTTACCCAAAGAACTCCCTCGAAGGAAAGCTTTGGTGAATTGTTGAAGAAATTTATAAAACGCGTTGAAGGATATTAAAAACAATAGGCAACAAGCAATTAGCAATAAACAATGTTGTTCCTTTGTTCCTCTGAATTCTAAGATGAAATCAAATAAAAAAGCATATCTCGCTCTTCTGGTCGTTTGTTTTGTCTGGGGTGTATCCTGGGTAGGAACAAAAGAGGCGGTGAAATACATGCCTCCTATCCAGATGGTGGGTGTACGTCAGATTATCGCAGGATTGTGCTACGTCCTATTTTTTGTTTTTAAAGGAGCTGCACTTCCAAAGAAAAAAGAATGGTATCCTATTCTTCTGTTGTCCCTGCTCAATTTTATGATCAGTAATGGATTAGCGACCTGGGGCGTCAAACTCACGACGGCTGGTGTCAGTGCTATCCTTGGAGCCATTTTTCCATTATGGCTTGTACTAATCCTGACAATAAAAGGGGGTAGTAAAATTCCACTCCTTGCCTGGGCAGGTATTTTATTGGGCTTTGGAGGTGTGTGCATTATATTCTACGATCATCTCAAAGAATTGTTTGACCCCGATTTTCAGTTTGGCGTTTTGCTTGGTCTCTTAGCTGCACTTGCGTGGGCATTCGGTACGTTTTATACTAAGGAGTTTTCCTCTGATTTTGATCCATATCAAAGTATCGGATGGCAGATGTTGATCTCGGGCATTACACTCAATATTATTGCAAAAATTACTGGCAATGTTATTCCGATCCAGGATGTCAAACTGTATACATGGGCTGCAATTGGATTTCTGGTGGTCGTCAGTTCTATCATTGCCTTTATCGCTTATCTCTATGCTTTACAGCGCCTTCCGACAGGACTTGTATCTACATATGCATATATCAACCCTATTATTGCGGTCATCTCCGGCAGCCTTTTTATCAGAGAAAGAATAACCCTACTTTTAATCATCGGTGCTATAGTGACACTTACCGGAGTTTATATTGTCAATTTAGCGCTGAGAAGGAATAAGGAGAAGATGATGCAGGCCACATAGGTTTTCTATACTTGTTATGACTATAAATAGTAACTTGCTATACCAAAACAATACCCGACTACTCTCCCCCCCTCATTGAAGCATCAGATTCTTGTCTTTGAAAAAGAGAATATTGATCTGATAAGCATTCAATTTATCAATTACATTTTTAATCAATGGTGTTTTATTAATCCATTAAATTCCAATCCATTTTAGTATTCATTAATAAGGTATTTATGAAAAAGTCATTATTCTTAACATTATTAAGTTGTTTTTCCCTACGGTTGGTTTCAATGTATAATTATCCGGAGGGCACGGCTTTAAAAGGTATGGTTAGCGAGTCGTACCTGGCCGATTCATTGATCGTTAGTGTCCACGGTGTAAATGGAACATCATTTTGTGCACCCAACGGAACTGCAACCGCAAATGTAACCAGTGGCACTACACCCTATTATTACATATGGAGCAATGGAAGTACAGAAGCCATCATTACAAATCTTACTGCAGGAACCTACAGAGTAACCGTCACTGACGCAAGTTCAACATCTGCTACCGGCAGTGTAACGATAACGGGTACTTATCCAATCATTGTGAATGCCAGTGCAACGAATGAGACCAGTGCAAATGCACATAATGGTACGGCGATGGCTTTACCCACCGGAGGATCAGATCCATATAGTTTTACATGGAGCAATGGTTCATCTGCATTTTTGATTGTCAATCTTTCTCCTGGTGTCTACACCGTGACGATCACTGATGAGGCCGGATGTACAGCCACAGAAAATGTGATTGTAAATGCATTTGGTTGTCCTGCACTTTCTATTGGCGCTAATATATTCAATCCTCCATGTTATGGAATCTGTAATGGATCCATTCAAATTCATGCTGTGGGTCCAGGCACTCCTCCTTATTCATATTTATGGAGCAATGGTACGGCTGGCCCGATCGTAACTGACTTGTGCGATGGATACATATCCGCAACAGCAATAGATGATAATGGCTGTGGTGTGGCTGAGACCTATTTAATTACAACACCTTCACAGTTATTTGCAGGTGCTATGACTTCCGGTGAAAGTGGACCTGTTTCAAATGATGGCATGGCCTGGGTCATACCATCAGGAGGTGTGCGACCATATGCATACTTGTGGAGTACTAGCAGCACCGATTCATTAATTACAAACCTGATGCCTGGAATGTATTCAGTCACTGTATCGGATGCAAACTCATGTTCTGCCACGCAATCTGTTTTTGTCAATACGTTTGGTTGCACCACATTGGATGGGAATGTAATAAATGCTTCCTGTTTCGAAAGTTGTGATGGAAGTATTACAATTATGCTAAATAATCCCTTACCCCCTGTCACATATCTTTGGGGAAATGGAAGTACGCAGTCTTCACGAACCGATCTTTGTGCAGGTAGTTATGGAGTGACAGCTACAGATGCTGCAGGTTGTTCTGCTTCGGGAATTTTTACGGTAACACAACCATTTCCTTTAAATGCAAATGCAGGTAATACGGATGAAACTGCCACGCATGCTAATGATGGAACTGCATGGTCAGCTCCGATAGGTGGCACTGCTCCATTTACCTATCATTGGAGTAATGGTAGTGTGGATTCATTGATCACTCATCTTTCGCCCGGTGCTTATTTTCTTACGGTCACAGATGCTAATGGATGTACAGATCTTGATTTTGCCTTAATAACTTCATTTCAATGTATTGGCATCCATACATTTCTTCATACGGCTCCTACCTGCTATGGAAGTTGTGATGGAAGTGCAACTGCGCAGATATCAGATAATACGAGTGAATTAAGTTATCTATGGAATACCGGAGATACGACCAATTATCTCAATAACCTTTGCGAGGGTACATACAGTCTGACTATTACCAACGAAGATTTAGGTTGTACAGATGTTAGTTTTACTTTTCAATTGCATCCACCTGATTCCTTACATGTAGTTGTAGATCAGATAACGCATATTACAGATAACACTTCAGGATCTATATCTCTTCATGTCACTGGCGGAACAAGTCCTTATTCCTTTGTGTGGACTGGTCCTGCAGGATTTACAAGTACATCAAAGAATATCAATGCTCTTTTGGCAGGCAACTATACAGTCATGATTACAGATGCACATGGTTGTACATTAACGGAAACGATCGTCATTGAGGATCATTCTACGGTTGGAATACTGGAAGCAAAGAAACTTGCAATAGAAGTATTTCCAAATCCGGTCAGAGACAAGTTATTTATTCATCCGGTTGATCCGATTGATTATAATTTGCAAATAATTAATCCGGAAGGCCGAATAATATTTTCTGCAAAGGATGTAAGAGAGATTGATCTACATGCCTGGAATGCCGGAATTTATATACTCAAAATTTCCTCGGGAGGAAAATCCTTTGTTGAACGGCTGGTCATATTCAGATAGAACACCGATTCAATAAAAAATCTGGTGACGACACCCCTTCGTCACCAGATCGTATTCAATTCAAAGTCTCACCTCTGTATTGTGATTGCAGGCCCTTTAGCCTTTCCTAAATCTCCATCATTTTTAGCGATATAGGATACCCATTCTCTTTATTCAGTACTCATTCGGTACATTACACAGCTTAAAGCGAAAAATGATAAACTGAACCAACCGGTGAAGGGAAGC
>JBBSBD010000348.1:0-5875 GCA_038251675.1 Chitinophagales bacterium
CGTTTTTATTTTTGCTTTTATTCCTTCTCCACCGGTATCTACACTCACAACCTCGCTGTTCACCATGATGTCGATGCCTTGCTTTTTGAAATTCTTTTCAAGTTCTTTCGAAATATCTTCATCTTCAACAGGTACTATCCTGGGTAAAAACTCTACGATGGTAACTTTAGTCCCCATGCTATTATAAAAATAAGCGAACTCGGTTCCAATGGCACCGGAGCCCACAACTATCATTGACTTTGGTTGACTGGGTAAATTCATTGCATCCCTGTAGCCAACTATTTTTTTACCATCGAGTTTTAAGGCCGGCAACTCACGTGCCCGTGCGCCAGTAGCTATTATAATGTTTTTTGCTTCAAAAACTTGTTTCTTACCATCCTTATCTGTTACTTCAAGTTTATCCTTTGCTATCAATTTCCCATTTCCCATTATTACATCAATCTTATTTTTCTTCATAAGAAAAGTAACCCCTTTATTCATCTTGTCGGCCACACCGCGGCTTCTCTTTATCACATTACCAAAGTTTTGTTTTGGGTCATTTATTTCTATGCCATAATCTGCGGCATGTTTGGCATATTCAAAAACCTGGGCACTCTTAAGTAATGCTTTTGTAGGAATACAACCCCAGTTGAGACAAATGCCGCCAAGGCTTTCACGCTCTACTATTGCGACCTTTTTACCTAATTGGGAAGCTCTTATAGCAGCAGGGTATCCGCCCGGGCCGCTTCCTAATACTACTACATCGTATGTCATATTTCTTAGATTTTTTATTTCAAAAAAGCGTGGCAAAATTACTTTGAATTAGGCAAAGGACAAAAAGACAATGCCGTAAGGCCGAAAGAAGGTAAAAGCGACCTAAAATGAAAGTATAAAGCCTGGTTTATGATTGGTATGTACAGATGAATACGAAAAGAAATTTTTTGCTTTTAAGATTATTTTTTCAAGCTATCTTTCGCCATTTGCTCGTCTCCGCCTTTCTCTTCTATTGATTTTAAGGTATTAATCGTAAGGTTAAATTCGAAGCCAATAAGAACCGCCAGGGAGTTTATGAATATCATAATCATTAACACCATTACAGTACCTATGGATCCATATAATAAATTATAGCGGCCAAAATTATTTACAAAGGAAGAAAAGCCGACAGTGGCTATTATGCTGAGACCCGTTGCTATTACGGCGCCCGGTGAAACTAACTTCCATCTTTCCATAGTAGAGGGTGCATATTTGTAGATAAATCCATAAGTATAGAAGATGAGTGCTATAATAAAAAACCATTTACCTGTAAGTATGACTTCTTTAATGGTTTCGTTTTTTATACCTATCAGGTTTAAAATATTATTTTGTACTAACAGGAGAATAAGGCAAAGAAGAAGTAGACCAAAAAGCAGCATGGTGAGTTTAATCGCATTCCATCTTTTTTTAAGGCCTTTTATTTTCTTGAATCCTATGTAGTCTTTGTTGAAGGAACGCATCAATCCCATTACTGCATTGGAGGCGAAAAAAAGCGATAAAAGAAATGTAAATGAAATCAGCCCAATCTTAGACCCATTTATAATTTCATCTACAAACTGGATAACTCCCTTGTTGTAGGTATGAGCCGGAATGATATCCATTATTAAACTATGTAATTGCGTCTTAAGTGACCGCTTGGAAATAAATGGCAGGTTTGGAATAAGGGTAAAAAGGAACAGGCATGTAGGCGGAACCGACATAATAAAATTATAAGAAATTGCCGCCGCTCTTTCTGTGAGATGAGGGACACTGAAACCTTTTGAGAAGTTTTTAAATACTTCATACAGGGAAAATCCCTGGAAACCCGGTGGTATCCATTTTTTACTTTTACTTTTTAAGTAATTAACAGGATGAAAGTTTAAAAATATCCGTGCGATTTTTATCAAAGCTTAACTGGTTGATAAGACGTTGCTGAAAAAAATGGATTTTTCAATATCTAAAATAGTCATTAAAAAATTATTGATTTTGTTGCCTTTCTTTTATAAGGCTGTCCAATGCCTTTTGGTAAGATTTCGCATAAATTAAATGCTCCTGGTATGTTGATGCAAAATCGGAAAAGCCGGAGAAATCAGAACGGGCTACGAAAAAGATGTAATTGGTTTCCGGCATTTCGAGCACTGCATCGATTGTTTTTATTGATGGAGTACAAATCGGTCCTGGCGGCAGGCCTGCATTTAAGTACGTATTATAAGGAGACGGAACCGCAAGGTATTTATGATAAATTCTTTTTAACGCAAAATTTTTCATTGCAAACTTTATTGTAGGATCTGCGGCCAGCCGCATACCTTTTCGCAACCTGTTTACATATACGCTCGCAATTTTTCCTTTGTCTTCCTGCTTGTTGGTTTCTTCTTCTACAATAGAGGCAAGTGTGTAAACTTCCTTCGGTGTAAGATGTAGCCTGCCTGCATCTTTCAGCCTATTCTCATTCCAAAATTTTTCTTCCTCGGCAGATAATTTTTTCAGGATATTTTGAGGTGTGGTGTTCCATGTAAAAGTATAGGTGTTTGGAATTACCATCGTCATCAATGTATTTGTATCTACATTAAACTGCATTAATGAATCGTTGCTGTTTAAGAAATCTATTATATCCGCAGAATCTGATTCGAAATTATTAGTAATTTTTTTTGCAAGGTCTTCCCGGGTTCTCAATTTTGTTATTACAAGGTTCACCGGTACCTGCTTGCCTGCACGCAACATTTTTACCAGGTTTACAATACTCATTCCCTCATTTATTTTATATTTTCCGGGCTTAACAGTTTTGTTGTAACCTGAATACTTCGCCACCTTATCAAACCAAAAATCACCATTGATAATTTTATCTTTTTTAAGATCATTTTTTACCTGGTCGTAACCGGAACCGGTATGTATATAAAAAAAATTTCCTTCCGGTGCGTCTAATGCCGGCCCAAAAAATTTCCAGGCACAAAAGGCAGCGGCTCCTGCGATAACAACAAAGACAAAAAGAATAATTTTTTTAGCTTTCATTTCTAAAATTTGTGGCACTGCCGTGGTTTTTTTTGAGCCAACAATGTCATTTTGAAAATTGTATTCTTTCTTTATGAATGTAAATAAAAAACCCTGTCTTTATTGGACAGAGCTTTATTGCCTGCCATAAGGCAGCTATATTTTACAATTTATTTATTTAGGAGTTGATGGTGTTTCTGTTTGTGGCTGTGGCTGAGCAGGCAAAGGTGTTGTATTTTGCGGTTGTACAGGTGTCCCAACTGGCGCTTCGTTTATAAGATTGTCACGACTCGAATTACCGCCGGTTTTGGGAATAAACATTGCCGAAGTGAGACATAAAACACCAATAATCGCTGCAAAAAGCCAGGTTCCTTTTTCAAGTATATCAGTAGTTTGCTTAACGCCCATTAATTGATTGCCTATGCCGCCAAGCGAAGAAGAAAGTCCCCCGCCTTTAGGATTTTGTATAAGAATGATGAGTCCTAAAATAATGGAAGCAAGGATTATGATTATTCCGAAAACGATTAACATGTCAGGTTGATTTTATACTTTCAATTTTGGCTGCAAAGTAAGCGCTTTTGGAGGGATTAATCAAACTTAATTTGTTATACATTTCTACCGCTTTATCCTTCTTATCCTGCTTTATAAGCACCTCGGCCATTGCTTCTGTAAGCACTTCAGTATCAATATTGGAAACCTCGGCCGCGCTTTGAATAATATCTTCTGCAAGCGAATTTTCTTCCGGTAATTTTAGCGGGTGTAACTTCTTCATACTTTTCAGCCACTCGGTGAAGCTTTTCATTTGCGTTCCAAGTTTGTCGTTGGCCAACACTTCTTCCGTGATTTTTATGCCCTGGGATGCAAAATAATCAACAGTATGGAAGGGTTCGAAAGCAATTTGTGAATTTGTGTCTGAATTATCTTCTATCGTGGTTGGATTTTCAAAAATTACGTCGGCAGAATTATTTTCTGATAGATTGTTATCCGTTGAATATTGTTCAACCGGCTCTTGT
Source organism: Chitinophagales bacterium (assembly GCA_038251675.1). Classification (GTDB taxonomy): domain Bacteria; phylum Bacteroidota; class Bacteroidia; order Chitinophagales; family Chitinophagaceae; genus Ginsengibacter. Next base: position 3,993 of record JBBSBD010000348.1, read on the forward strand.
ATTTCTGCATCGGAAGCAGTTATTTGTTCGTCATTAGTTTCTGCAGAAATGCTTACCGTATGATCTTCATTAGACAGATTCCAGGTGTCTTCATGATGCGATCCCAGTGACTGCGTGTCGGGGATTACCATCTCATTATTACCGGGTATTTCTTCACGAATAGTTCCATAATCTGCGTGAAACTCTTCTCCAGATATATTATCAAGGTGATTACCCAAGGTCTCGGTAATAGGAACCGGTATTTCATTTTCATGAATTATTTCCGGAGTATTATTTTCATAACCTTTATGCGATTCCGCATGCGAAATGTTCTCAATATGGGTTCCTAAAGTTTCAGAATCAGGAATAAAATCTTCTGATCCAGTATTTATATTTTCGTCACCAGGGTTACCGTTGTAAACATTTTCTGCTTGCAAATATCCTTCAATATGCGAGCCTAAAATCTGGGTCTCAGGATTAAAATGTTGCTCAGTTTCATCGACATTTTCGCGGTGATGGCTTACGTTTAATTCTTCATCAGTCGCTACTGCGAAATGATTTCGAGGTTGATTTTCCTTTAAATCGTCTTTAAATCCCGGATCGTCTACAAAAGTATCTTGTGCAGCCTGTACCTGATTCAATTGAAACTGCAACCAGTTATCATTATTGAAATAGAGCGCTGTTCTCTTTAAATGTTTTCCAAAGTCGGCGTTTCCTGTTTCGCGGTAGTGACGCAAAAGAAGATACCTGGCTAATGAACTAAATGGATACTCCTCCACATTTTTCTCAAGAGCATCGGGTGCCAGGTTGTGATAAGAAGGTTCAGAATAATTAGTTCCTGGATTCATAAAAAATTTATGTGTTATTACCAGTTAGAAAATATTTTATTGAAAACAGCGTCTGTAACATTCTTCTCAATTTCATCGCCCAATTGCGACTCAGCCTGGGGCAAGGTAAGTTGGGCAGAAAAATCATAGTTACTGGTTACATCACTTTCAAAATCTTTTGTAGCATCCAGCGTATTTTTAAAAACAAGATGAAAGGTAACATTTAACCTGTTTTGACTTGCATTTTGATTAGCAATCCCCGTTGTAGTCACGCTGTAATCAGACACGTAGCCGCTTATATCATAGTGTGCATCATCACTGTTTGTCTGCCGTAATCTCGTTTGCCCGATTATTTTTTGCTTTAGTTTTTCTGTCAGTTGCGGAGAAAGTTGCGGGTTTATATACCTGGCTTTATTTTCAAATAAATTTACACGGAATGTTTTTATTTCCGGCGGAATAGGAGCGGTATCTTTTGTGGAATATTTGCAAGTGGCGCAGCCGGTAAGGCTCAATAATAAAAAACATAAGAGCACATTTTTAAAAGTGAGCATAGGGCGTATAATCGCAGGATTTTTTATTTTCAATTGACTTATTTTAAACGGATAAACAAAATGAACTTAATAGTTCTCAAAGATGGGATTCTATACTAAAACCTATTCATTTATATTATACTCCTTCAACTTGCGGTATAATGTGCGTTCACTAATCCCTAAGTCGGATGAAGCGTCTCTTCTTTTTCCACGATGTTTTTTAAGTGCTTTTACTATAAGATCCTTTTCTGCATCCATTATGCTTAAAGATTCCTCTACTTCCTGGTGGTTGTCAATTTCATCGCTGTGAATCACCATGGGCTGGTTGGATGATAAAGCTGGTTTGTTTTGCTCCCTCCGGTAATCTTCCAGTAAATTTTCATTTTGAAAATTATGATTACCATTTCCGTTTCCGTTGATTGAAGAGGGATTTTGCATTACATCAAAAAACATTCTCTTCAATTCTGTAACATCTTTTTTTACATCAAAAAACAATTTGTATAAGATCTCCCGTTCGTTGGTAAATTCTTTTTGATTTGAACCTTGC
>JBBSBD010000349.1:0-5831 GCA_038251675.1 Chitinophagales bacterium
TCAGGGATTGCAAGTTCAAGGGCTGGCGTGGGTACAGTGGATGCACAAATTGCAGCGGCACAAGTAAATGTTACAAGAACTTCACAGGATTATGACAGGTACGCCAACCTGATAAAAGATCATTCTATCACCCAACAACAATTTGAACAGGCGCAGGCAGCAAAAGATTTAGCGGAAAGGCAATTGCAAATATTACAGCAACAAAGAAAACAGGTTTCAACACAAACTGGGGTCGTGTCTTCTCAAAGCAATGCCACTGCGCAATCTATTGATGTAGCTGAAGCGATGGTAAAGCAACGCGAAGTGGATGTAGAAAATGCAAAGCTTAATTTATCATACACTGTCATCACTGCTCCTGAAGCCGGAAAAGTTTCAAGAGTGAATTTACAGGAAGGGCAATTGTTACAGGCAGGTCAATCTACCTTTCGCGTTGTTCATAATAGTGATCTTTGGGTGGTTGCCAATTTTAAAGAAACGCAATTGAAGAAGATGAGTGTTGGGCAAAAAGTGACTGTTCATGCAGATGCTTTTCCTAAACATGATTTTGAAGCCACCCTTACTTCGTTCTCTCCCGCTACAGGTGCTGCGTTTGCGCTACTTCCTCCTGATAATGCAAGTGGAAACTTTGTAAAAGTTGTACAGCGTGTGCCGGTAAAAATTGAATTTGTAAATCACCAGGATTCGTTATTGAACAGGCTTAGACCGGGTATGAATGTAAATGTTGATGTGCATCTTAATTAAGAACCTCACCACCTCACCCCAACCCCTCTCCAAAAATGGAGAGGGCCATGATAGCTAATCACCATGATATTTTATAAGAAAGCAAAATTTTTAGAGGCTTAATAAAAACGCTGTTTTAAAGAATAAATTTTTATGCAACAGGCAAATTCTTTAGTAGAATATGGATCAAGAAGGGTGATAATAACCGTCACTGCCATCTTGTGCGCATTACTTGAAATTGTGGATACGACCATTGTAAACGTTGCTATCAATGATATGCGTGGTAATCTTGGTGCAACGCTAACGGAAATTGCGTGGGTTATTACAGCCTATGCGATTGGTAACGTAATCATCGTTCCGATGACGAGTTGGCTTTCCCAGCAGTTCGGGCGCAGAAATTATTTCGCTGCTTCTATCATGATCTTTACCGTGTTTTCTTTTTTATGCGGAAACGCAACAGGCATCTGGGAACTGGTGCTCTTTCGCTTTTGCCAGGGACTTGGCGGAGGCGCCTTACTGGTTACTTCACAAACGATCATCACTGAAAGCTACCCCATTGAAAAGCGGGGAATGGCACAGGCCATTTATGGCTTGGGAGTTATCATCGGACCAACTTTAGGCCCGCCACTGGGAGGCTACATTATTGACCACTATAGCTGGCCCTATATTTTTTACATCAACATTCCTATTGGAATTGCTGCCACACTGCTCACTTTGCAGTTTGTAAAAAGCCCTAAATTTTCTGAAAAAACGCTAACTAAGCATATTGATTTTATTGGTATCGCTTTGCTTGCAATAGCCGTTGGCTCACTTCAATTCGTCCTGGAGAAAGGCCATGAAGATGATTGGTTTAACAGCACCACAATAATCATTTTATCAGTGGTTGCAGTACTTGGCATATTCTTTTTTATATGGAGAGAACTTACTTATGACACGCCAATAGTAGAACTCAGGGTCTTAAAAAACGGGAACCTCAGAGTCGGAACGATCATGTCATTTTTATTAGGTTTCGGGTTGTATGGCTCTACATTTATTATTCCATTATACACACAGTCAACCCTTGGCTGGACGGCTCAGCAGGCGGGTATGTTATTGATCCCGTCTGGTATCGCTACCGCATTTATGATGCCCGTAATAGGAAGGCTTTTGCAAAAAGGCGTAAAGCAGCAATTCCTTGTAGCCGGAGGCCTCATTACCTTTTTTATTTATAGCTTCTGGGGTTATAAAATACTTACTCCGGATACCGGTGCAGATAATTTTTGGTGGCTGTTGATCGTAAGGGGAGCAGGGCTTGGGCTTTTATTTATACCCATTACTACGTTGGCTCTTTCTTCATTACATGGCAAGGAAATAGGCCAGGGAGCAGCTTTCACGGGTATGATGCGGCAGCTTGGTGGCTCGTTCGGCATAGCCATTATTACCACTTTTCTTTCAACCCAAAACATGGTACATAGGGTAGATCTGGTAAGCAAGCTGGATGCAGGCGACCCGCTGGTACAGCAAAGAATCACAGGAATGCAGCACAGTTTTATGAGCAAGGGAATGACGCCCGATATTGCTTTACAAAGTGCATACAAAGCATTGGATTATACCGTTTTTAAACAGGCCTCCGTGCTATCTTATATGGATGTTTTCCTATACCTCGGTGTATTATTTTTAATCTGTGTGCCTTTTGTTTTATTGGTAAAAAGCAGCGACAGGAAAAAGAAAGTTGACATGGCAGAAGCAATGCATTAAAACGCCACAACCTGGCCCATTTTAAAATGAAAGGAAACGAAATTTATTAAAATAGCGTATGTTACAGCTCAGGCTTTGTAGAGGGTACCTGATACCTTATACCTCAATCCTGCCTATATTTGCAAATTCATAATTGAAAACAGAACTCTTGAGCAGTAAGACTTCAGAAAGAAAAGCTTTTTTTAAAAAGATCAGGGGCCAGGAAACGGCTGAAACCGAAATGAGTTTTATAGACCACCTGGAGGTTCTACGCTGGCATATTGTAAGATCCGCAGCTGTTCTCGTTGTTGTAGCCATATTCATTTTTATCTATGTTGACTGGATATTTGATCATGTAATTTTCGCCCCTGCACGCAAGGATTTCATAACCTATTCCGGGCTCTGCAATTTGAGTCACAATTTACACCTGGGCGATGCCTTATGTATGCCGCCTATAGATATTCAATTGCTGGGAAGTACGGTGAGCGGGCCATTTATGTCGGCGATTTCTATTTCATTTATGGGGGCTCTTATTATCGCCTTCCCCTATTTGTTCTGGGAGGTTTGGCGTTTTGTAAAGCCTGCACTCACTTCCAAAGAGGTTTCTTATGCTAAGGGAAGTATCTGGTGGGTCTCATTGTGTTTTTTCACGGGTGCTGCTTTCGGATATTATCTGCTTGCCCCTTTTACTTTCAATTTCCTTGCAAATTTTCAATTGGGGACTACCGGTGTATATAAATATTTACCCACACTTGATGATTACATTGACACACTTACGTCCCTCATATTAGGATGTGGAATTGCTTTCGAACTTCCCGTGCTTGCTTTTGTACTTTCCAAGCTTGGTATAATTACTCCTGTATTTTTGAAGACCTATCGCAAATACGCTTATGTAGTAATTCTAATAGTTGCGGCTGTTATCACTCCTTCGCCTGACTGGACCAGCCAAACCATCGTTGCTGTACCATTAATTCTTCTTTACGAAATAAGTATTTTCATCAGCAAAAGAGTGGACAAACAAAGAGTAAAAGCCGAAGCGGAGTGGGAGTAGTACGAGTGGGCATTTTGTTGAAAAAAAAGTTAAATGATCCATAATTTGCGGAAATAATTTGCGCTGCAAAACGTTTATTTTAAATTGCACCAAGCTTCCGTAAAATGAATAACCGTAATACCCTCATACTTTTCATATTCCTGTTTTCAGGAATATTTATTTCTTTCATACCAGGAAATACAAAGAACGCACACCTATCTGCCCGGTACAATACAACACACACTTTTGACAAAAAAAAGGATGACAATCCCTATTATATCATCATTAGTAAAAAGGACTACGAGCTAAAGGTATATGATGATGAAGGTTGGTATGCTACATATCCCTGTGTGTTTGGCAGTAATGATCTTCGCGATAAATTTATGGAAGGTGATAGAAGAACACCGGACGGCAAGTTTAAAGTGCTGCTTAAAAAAATACATCCAAAGTGGGGATTTGAGCTATTATTAGATTTTCCCACTCCGGAAAGCGTCTCGAAATTTAACGAAAGAAAGGCGGAGGGGCTCATTCCTAAAAATGCCCGGATAGGTAATGGTATTGCCATTCATGCAACACGTCCCCAGGAAGAGTGGACCGTGGACTATTATCAAAACTGGACCGATGGCTGTATCTCTTTAAAATATACTGAAGCTAAAGATCTCTATAGTTACATTCCGGTTGGTACCCCTGTTACTATTGTTGAATAAAATAATTCCCCCGTTGGACGAAATTTTTCATTACTCGTTGGAGTGACCTCAGGAAATGGAGAGTTAGAAATTTTATCTCAAAAGTTGAATTACTCCTTTTTTTATGAGGGGTTTATTTTTATTGAAGGCATAATCAATTACATAAATATAGCTGCCTGTTTCCTGTAACTTATTTTTAAACATCCCATCCCATCCATTTGCAATGTCGCTGCTTGTAAACACGATCTGTCCATACCTGTTATATATTCGCATCTTAAAGTTTTGCAAACTAACATTCGCGCATTCAGGCAGGGCCTTGAATACATCATTTAATGCATCATGATTAGGCGTAAATGCAGAAGGTAAATACAACTTACATTCTTCACAATTTTGTATGGTTACATTTATTTGTTGCTTGTTTTTGCATCCATACTTATCTGTAACGGTAACAGAATAATTGCCGGAGTTAATTATACTTAAAGTTGGTTTTGTTGACCCGTCCTGCCAGAGATAATTTACCGCATCCGGCCATGAAGCGTTTAAAGCTATTTGCGCCGGAATGCATAAAATAGTATCATTACCGAGATTGAATTTCCCGAGGTCTGAAAAACCTATAAAGTACGGTAATGTATTTATGCATGTATTGTAAGGAAGGCTGATGTTAGCGATGTAATTTCCCTGAGCTTCAGGTTTATCAGGCACTGTATAATTCTGATTGGTGGCATTGTTTATTAGTATGCCATCTTTATACCATTGATAAGCAGCGGCAGGGTATTGAGGTGCTTTTAAAATGAAATTCCCTGTACATGGATTGCCCGAAGTAGCGGTGACTGTTTTAAAAGAAAAATCCGCTTTCGGCGCTAATATAAATTTATCCATATAATGACTGGTTATAGCACCATTTAATAAATAGCTTCCTGCGTAATCAGCGCTGCAGTCAGGGCCTATGCCAATGCTATTGATTGCAATTGATGGTGTAAACTCAATCACGCCCTGTACCCAGCCATAGCCTCCCGTTAATGTTGTAGTACCAAGCTGCACCCAACCCGGGCCTTTGGTTAAGCAACCGGAATCGTTTCCTACCAAAGGAAATACGGGACAATCGGCTCTTCCAAAAATAGCAATAATGAATGGACTTGAGGAAGTAATTGGTGGAGGATAGTTTGATTTGGTCTTTCCGAAACCGAAATAAAAACTGAATACATAAGGCTGCCCGGCATATAAAGGAGTTGAAAGGCAGGTAGTAATGTAGGTACTATGAGTTTTTATTATTTGAATATTATTTAGATCAACTTGTTGTAAGATCTCTATAAACCCATTACTATCCGGTAACGGTAAATGAACTGCAGGATAAGCAGGTAAACTGTTAATAGAAACCGTATCGAAAATGCTGTATGAATTATTTACTTTACAATTATAATTGTAATAATGAATAGGGCTAGTCACTAAATAGCTATGCCAGCTATTTACTGTAATGCCGCCATAATCTGGATAGTCGTCGATATATCCTCCTTCTAATGATCCCCCATAATCTGGATAACAGCCTGAATATTGTTCAAAAGAACTGTTAGGTAATAATGAAGAGGGAAAAGAATCTTTGCAGGCTGGAAGTTGTGCCTCGCTGTTAAATGTAAAGTATATGGCGAGAAAGAAAAAGACAATCGATATTTTAAAATAAA
>JBBSBD010000350.1:0-5821 GCA_038251675.1 Chitinophagales bacterium
ATTTGATGATGTTAAAAATATCACCCCTTCGCGGTTCTGAAAGTACAATTTAGTTTTATTCTATAATAATTTCAACCCTTCGGGTTTTTCTCCAGCACCTCAAAATATTAATTAGCCAAAATGGTTCGCTTAAGTGAAAAGTAGTTGCTACAAAAGATTATTTAAGATGGGCTTGTGCATTGTTAATATATGAAACACTGGTTTGGTTATTGCCGCGGTGATCTTTTAACCATCTGCCCAAGCCAATAAAAATGATACATCCGAAACCGGGGTTTGATATTTTGTTTTGTATTTTCATTTAGCATGCATCAATTCAAAGCCGAAATAGCGATTATCGGAATAAATCCATTTGTATTTGTACCCGGGGCAATCTTAAAAGAACTTTTTAAAAAAGCAGGAAAAGACAAAGGAAAAATTCCAGTGCGTGGCACGGTAAATAATTTCCCCTACAAACAAACATTGGTGAAATATAGCGGCGACTGGCGTCTTTATATTAATACATCGATGCTTAAGCAATCGCCAAAAAGAATTGGTGAAACCATTATAGTGACTATTGAATATGACCCGGCAGATAGAACGATACCCATACATCCAAAGCTTATGAAAGCACTCCGTGAAAATAAGAAGGCAAAGATCATTTTTGATAATCTCGCTCCATCATTACAACATGAAATTATCCGTTATATAGCGAATCTCAAAACAGAAGCAAGTATTGAAAGAAACGTTGTTAAAGCCATTGATTTTCTGTTGGGAAAAGGTAGATTTATTGGAAGAGATATGCCTTAATTAAAAACAAGCAGTTATACCACAGGCTTTCGTTTAACAAAGTAAAATCAAAACCATACCATGTGGATTTGTCCGAAATGCGAGAGAGAATTAAAGAATGCAAGCCAACGGCATTACTGTGCGAAAGTGAGTATTGACAGTCTTTTTGAAGGCAAGTCGGCAGAGCTGGCTTTTGTATTTGATAAGCTACTTTCGGAGATTGCCGATTGGGAAGATGTAGCGGTAAGTGCGACACCAAATTGCATCGTATTTGTTCACAATCAAACTTTCCTGGTAATACGGCCTATGAGAAAACAGTTGGACATAAAATTTTATTCTGCCACGCCGCAGGAAGATGAACTTATTGTAAAAAATGTTCCTTGGGCGGGCAAGTATGAAAATCATATAAGGGTTTCAACTTTGGAAGACATCACGGAAGATATTTACACTTTTATCAGGCGGTCTTATCAATTGCTTTGACAGCAGGCACCCCAAAAACTAAAAACAAATATGGTGTGCGAGCAAATATTTTTAAATAATTTCAATAAATAAAAATGTCAACTTTTTTCAGGAGGGGGCAGACACTGCTGGCAACATATTTTGTTTATATCAATGCTGATTATACCTAATCACAAATAATGAAATAGATTAAATGGATATTGATGATTATAGTAGCTGGGATATTGACTCTCGGAATTGCAAATATTCTTATGCATCGCACAGGAAATGTAGATATGAACAACTTAACAGCATTTCAATATTGGATAAAATTCCTAGCGGTTCCATCAGTAGCTTTCGGACTGTTAATCGTCTTTTTGTATCTACCTTCAACTGGTTTGACAAAAAAACTTTATGATATGAAAAAAATGCTTTTTCTTTTTTTGGCTTTAGCGACGACAACATTTTTGTATGCACAAATTGGCCCTGACTACAACCAAATAAAACTTGATAAGCCGGATGATTACAGGGCTGCCAATACTTTTGCCTTAACGGCAGCAAATACATTACTTTCCAGCCCTATTGACAAAAACAAAATTGACAGGCTAAGTTGTCAAAAATTTTTACTTAAATGGATGTCTGGAACTCCGGATTATGGTTTCTCATTTGGAAATAGTGGAAAAATTTTAAACAATAATCCTGACCTGATGACAATTTACTTAGCATCAATGGTTAAGTTTTGTCTTGAGAATAAAGTTGAAAGTAAAGACCAGGAGAAAATTAAGATGGGAAGTTGGAAGACATTGCTGGCATATTGCGACATTCCCGGCAACGATGTTAATTTGACAAAGAAATTGAAAAAACTTATCGAGGCAAATAAAAATGGAGAGTTAGAAAAAAATTTATAACGCATTTAAAAAGTATAATTGAAGGTTTACCGGTAAACTAACAAATTCGAATGAATCCACTATGGGAGACCAGACGTTCCTTACTTTGAAATGTAAATAGATTAAAACAGGAACATACACAAAGTCTAAAAAATCAGAAATGGGAAAATTGAAATGTTTATGCGGTGGCACAATTGCTGACCAGGCCGATAGTTTATCGTACAAAGGCTATATTATTTCTGACACAGAACTTGAAAGTAAATCTTACATTTTAACTGACACAATAGATTCGCTTTCTGAAGCAACAAAGTAATCCAAAAGAATTGAGTGGATTAAAGAGAAATTTGAAGTTCCACCTTATCCGGCAGATTTAAGCGACTCTTCAATGATACACGATATCATTTCAAATCAATTAAGCGATAAAAAGCAAGACATATTTGAATGCGAAAATTGTGGACGTATTGCAATACAAGTTGGGCAAACAAATCATTTTAAATTTTATAAACCAGAGACTGGCGACACCAGGGGCATACTAGGCGGCCAAAACCTACTGCCAACATAAGTATCCAATAGTGAGGCTCCAGGTTGAAATAATCAGCAACAGTCAACAGATATGCTCTGGGAGCAGATATTTTTAAATAATTTCAATTAGAAAAAACGTCAACTTTTTTAAGAACGTGACCAAGGCTAAAGTTCCGTTACGGATTAGGTGATATTTTTTTCTCTTTGTCAATCTCTTTAGCGATGGTATTGATAAAATTGGCGGCAGCCGAATGTCGCTCGTTACTCTCAGCCTCAGGCCAAGCGCTGTTGATCACGACCACCAGGTGCCTCGCAGAGTCTATATGAATCACCTGGCCGTGAATGCCCAATGCCTCGAAGGTATTATTAAAGATCCACCATTGGTATCCATAGCCTCCACCGGGCCAAAGCGGGACTTGTGTATGAGTGGCTGTCTGTAACCAACCATCGGGAACAATAGATTCACCATTGATGTGTGCGCCTTCGAGAATAAATTGTCCGAACCGTGCATAATCATGAAGCGGCATTTGGAGGCAGCAGCCTGCCAGTTCATGATCTGTACGGTCCAGGATCCAACTGGCACTCTGCTCCATACCATAAGGAATCCAGATCTTCGAGGAAAGGTAGCTAGATAGGGTTTGCCCGGTAGCCGAGCTCACCAGCACACCGAGCAAGTCTGTTTCCCCCGTTTTATATACCCATTTTTTGCCCGGTTTGGCCTCGGCCGGTAAACGCCGCATATAACTGACTGTTGCATCGATACCGGGATCGACAGGATCCGAATAAAACCTGGCAATGTCAGAATTCGGATCAGTATAGGTTTCGTTCCATCGTACCCCAGTGGTCATGGTTAGGAGGTGGCGGATCGTCACGCTGTCATAAGCACTGCCTTTTAAATCGGGAATGTAGTCCGTGACATAGTCTTCAACACTTTTAATATAACCATCTTTGATAGCTGCCCCTACGAGGGTGCTCGTCACCGACTTTGCAATAGACTGTGATGTCCATCGGCCGGTATCGCTGAGCCCAAGAGCGTAATGTTCCAGGCGAATCTTTCCATCGTGCAGAATAAGAAAGCCCGCTACTTTTTGTTTGATCATAAAATCTTCAAGCTCTTTTTCTTTTTCTCCGCCTGCGCCAAATGCTGCGATGGGCTTTCCTTGTGGAAGCTTGTGCACTTTACTTCCGTTGGGTACTTTCCGTGCCCTAAACACCACATCCATATGCAAAAAACCCAATTCCCGCTCTTCCTGGTTCCATTGGAAAGCGTTCTTTGAAAGTGCATCCGGGTCGGTGATGCGCTGCGCAAGGGAGGAGGAACCCAGGGCCAGCGTGATTACCAGCACTGCAACTGGCCGGGTTGCTGAGGTAAGGAGTGTGCGTATAATTTGATTTTGTTTTTGCAATCGTAAGGCTTTTATTAGACTATTAGTATACAATAAATATATAAAAAATAAAAAAAACGGTCCCCGGCTACCCTTAGTGATGCTTATAATTAAAAAATACTTCAGCCAGCGCAGATGCTTCCGTTCTTTCAAAAGCTCAGGCCATCAACAAGAAGAGCCGCTGTCAGGTCTGTGACCAACGGCAGCAAAATGGAACAAATTGTTTTGTAATATTGAAACATTATTCAGGAAAGTAAGGGTGGATGCATGGACCCGTTAGTCGGTAAATCAGCGGGTGGCGTTCCCGGCTTTGAGATGTTTGTTTATTAAAACAGGAACATCCGCAAAGGCTAAACAGTACCAAAAAGCACATATTAAAGCGCTGACAGATTTTATTCCCTGCCTAACCGCTATTATTGACAGTAGTAATTTTACCTACCTTTAGACTAATAAGATTGAGCTGGGCAACACACTATATAGAAAAACTAAAAAATGGCGAGACGGTTCAGTTTAGACCTCGTGGACATTCCATGAAAGGAAAAATTACATCCGGACAATTGGTAACAGTGGAAGCTCTCAAAGATAGAATTCTTAAACCAGGCGACATAGTACTTTGTAAAGTCAACGGTTCTCAATATTTACATTTGATAAAAGCTATCCAGGGCGACCGCTATCAAATCGGCAACAACATTGGACGCATTAATGGCTGGACAAATAAGAATTCGATTTTCGGCATTTGTATAAAAATTGAAGATTGACATTTCAGCTATCGTAAGTGTTCCCGTTCTCTCACGAGCTTAAACCATCCTCCCTTGAGAGCCGCCGGTCTGGTCTTAGATCAACTACAACAAAAAAAATCGAAATATTCTACTTAGCTATTTAAATGACTGGATTTTATTTTTAACGTCATCTCTTGTAGTCTTTTTTGATAACCAATTGTATGGCCAATTTCTTCGTTCACGATAGACTTTGCAAATTCCATAAAGCCGTCGGGATGATTTTCTTTCCTGCCTGTCTGTACATTGATAGCGATAAATTTTGTCCACAAGAAAGATTTCAGGTGGCTTTGCTTTTCATCGGTCATTACCATTTCTACCAACAGGGAATCAGCTCCTGCCTGTATTAAGGTGCTTGATATAAAAACCTTTTCGTTGTAAGCCGCTGGCCGCAGGTAGGTGATTTGGTGGCTTCCTACCAGCCAGCTTATTCCCTGCTTGTAGTAATCTGTTAAGTCGATGTTGTAAGCTTCTTTAAGATGGTCTTCCCGTGCGTTTAAAAAATAATCAATGTACCGCGCATTGTTCAGGTGTGCAAATAAGTCGCAGTCACCGAAGCGGACCGTATAATATGAGAAGGGATTTTTATTCATAAAATAATTATGCAGTTATAATCTTTTGAAATAAATATAGGAATGGTTCATTTGTTCAAGAACGCCTGCAAAGTTAAATGATCAGGCTTTTGGAGCAACTTGCGATTTGGAGTAAAGTTTGATATTAAAAGTTTGGAAAAAGCATACGCCATTTGCATACTAATAGCCAATCGTTATTGGCTTGAGTGTGTCGTCCATTTATAACGGATTCCTTTTTTCGGCTACAACAAAAGTAGATTTGGTTATACCTTTTTGTTTATTGCTGCAGAACTTTGTATCCAGAAAAAAATAGAAAAATGAAAATTATAGTAACAGGTTCATTAGGGCACATCAGCAAGCCACTCACGCAAGAGTTATTGCAAAAAGGACATGACGTAACAGTTATCAGCAGTAGCCCCGAAAGAAAAGCAGACATTGAAGCAATTGGCGCAAAAGCTGCAATTGGCACAATGAAA
>JBBSBD010000351.1:0-5808 GCA_038251675.1 Chitinophagales bacterium
AAATTTTTATTACTATGTTTTAAATATTACAGCACAAAACTAAGTACTTTGCAAAGCATAGTACATAATTATACATGGAAGGCATTATTGCTGTGTGAATGGTTAATTTATTTTTTTGGTGGGACGCTGTAGTGGAAGAAAAAGTTACATGGAATTTGCAAATAAAAAAAAGCAAGCATTCGGCATAATAGAAAACCTATCCCGATTATTAACTTGGTTTTCAAGGATATAATCTCCAGAAGTGGAGCGGGACCTGGTTATACTCGTATTGCTTTTCTACTGAAGATTATAATACCAAGTAAACCGGTTATCACCAGCGATGCCGATATGAGTTCAGCCTGGGTAGGATGAAGGCCAAAAATTGAGTAAGTACTATTCACCCGAATGGTCTCAACTAAAAAACGTTCAATCCCATTCAAAATAAGGTAGATGGAAAACATTACACCAGGCGCTTTTATTCTTCTCCTTATGAGCCATAAAAAGAGAAATATCAGGCCGCATGTAATTGTTTCATAAAACGGAGTTGGGAATACGGGTTGAGGTAAAGCCCTGCAATATTTGCCTTCGCAATCCTTTAATAAAATACCATCTTCATTCACATTGTGCGGATAGGTATAAGCGAACATCCATGACGGTAAAAAAGAAGGCCCGCGAAAACTTTTGTGAGGAACTTTTTCAAGTGTTTCCGAGTGCCGGTCAGTAACATTAGTTAAACTACCAGACTGTTCCATAACAGAGCCATTCAAGAAATAGGTCGAGTATTGAACGATATTATTTTTGAATTGTGTGGAAGTTGCAGGTACCACATGGCCCGGAACATCAGCAATATAGGCACTGTTATAAATACCCCAATCCCCGTCTCCTGCTACCTGGCAACCGATACGTCCAATAGCATACGCGATCATGAGAGCAGGTGCAGCAGCGTCCGTAAGGTGCAGTAAACTTATCCCTTTTCTATGTGCATAAATACAAATAGCAACCGCCGCGCAAATAAGGCCGCCATAAAAAGTGAGCCCGCTTGGAGAAAGTAAATTGCCTATGGGATTTTGTATAAAACGATCCCAGTTTTCAAGATTATCAAAAAGTTTAGCGCCCAAAATTCCAAATATCAAAGCAAAGATCACGATGTCACCAACCCTGTCGTGGGGCCAGATTCTTATGATTCTCCTTTCAGGCTTCGGGAGCTTTTGTTTATTTTTTTCCCGGTATTTAAAATATATAAGCAGCGCAGCTATTACGAACCCTCCTGCCAGGTTTCCTGCAGAGGAGAAAATATATTCCTGTAAGTCAACGCCCTGCGAACGGCTTGCTATGAAAACCCCGATAATTTTATATCCAAAAATAAAACCAACAAGTCCGTTTATAAACAGGTCAAAAATAGAAGCAGGTTTACCCACAATTATAGTCTCTTCGCTGGGCACTAATAACCCTTGCTTTTCCTTACGTTTAAGCTCGAGCGTGAGAAAGTATGCGGCGGCTACGAATGCAATAGCAACAAAAATTCCAAAGGTGTAGAAAATTTTAAGCGCATTGATTTTCCAACCAAACCAATCATTAATAGCATAGTATAAATTGGGATACATAGCAGCCGTTTAATTTTGGCAAATAAACATTTGTTAGTTTATTCAACAGGTATAAAAATAGATAGTTCATTCCAAAATCAGTTTAAAGAAAATGAAGTGCATAGCAGAGAAGGCTCTGCAACACTTCAAGTCTGACTATAATATTTGAAATGACCCCAATTGGATGAATTCATTCCATACGTATGTCAATTAGAAAATCCGAAAGTTAGCCGGGTCGAACCGGAACTTAGCAATATTCGTTGAAAGCTGCTGAAAGATTATTGGCGATCATTTGCGCAGATCTTCCTTCAATACTGTGCCTTTCAATAAAATGCACCAGCTTACCATTTTTAAATAAAGCAATTGATGGTGAAGATGGAGGATAAGGTAAAAGATGTTCGCGAATTCTATTGACTGCATCTCCATCGAAACCCGCAAAGCTTGTTGCTAGCAAATCAGGCTTTTTCTCACTTTGCGATACAGCCATTAAAACACCGGGGCGTGCCGTACCAGCCGAACAACCACATACTGAGTTTATAACAACCAGCGCAGTTCCTTCACTATTTATTGCATTGTCCACTTCTTCGTTTGTCACTAAGTCGCTAAACCCATTTGATGTGAGTTCAGCCTTCATGGGTATTACTAATTGTTCTGGATACATTCTTTTAAAATTTTAGAGTGCAAATTTACAGCACTTGTCTGTTATAACAGCATTCAAATTATAGAGATTTTTGAAATTTTGTCATAAAAAAAATCTAAAAGAGTCAGAATGTCTCATAAATTATTTGAAATTTCTACTGGTATTTTATTTGATAACTACATAATAAATTATTAAAAAATAAAATAAAAAAATATGACACTAGTAAAATTCAATCAACCCGCAGCGAAAGCTCTAAATGGTTTCCTGGATAGTTTTTTAAATGACTTTCCTTATACTCCGAACAATAACTTAAACTTTCCTGCGGTAAACATAAACGAAGGCAACGATGATTATGAGCTTGCGTTTAATGTACCAGGCAGAAGCAAAGAAGATTTTAAAATTACTGTTGAGAAAAACATTCTTACAGTATCCTTTGAAAAAAAAGAGGAAGTAAAAGACGAGAACAAAAAGCAAATCAAAAAAGAGTTCAGCCTGCAGTCATTTAAAAGATCATTCGCTTTAGATGAAAAAATTGCCGCAGATAATATTGCCGCAAAATATGAAAACGGAATTCTTACGTTAACCCTTCCTAAAAAAGAAGAAGTAAAAGTTCAACCTAAAGAAATCGCTATAAGCTAATTACAGCGTTGCGGGATTTATTACGACCTCTCATTTATGGGAGGTTTTTTTTATATATTGATAAGAAAGTTTTTGGAATCTTTTTACTTGTTTTCAGCCTTGATTTTTTCGATCACATCCATATTCTCAATTTCTCCATTGCTTTTTGATATCACATCAAAAACAGGCCTTTGAAATCTTTCGAAATATCCGCGGTTCTTATGAACGTTAGCGTTGCGTGCCTTAACAATATAGGGCATATTAAATGTATAAGTCTGCGGCTTTATCTGTATGCCGCATAATATGTTTCCCTTATCACTCAATTCGTAATCAACTGCATATTTATGATCAAATTCACCATTTGTTTTGATGAAGTCGAGTGCAGGGAATATTTCTTTTAATTTTTTTATCGTATTCCGTTCTCTTATGATGATACCATTCCACGTTTCACAAATTACTCTGAAGCGAACGCATTCTATACATTCTTCAACAAGGATATCAATGCCTCTTTGTGATGCGTGTGTATGCAAAATTCTTCCTTTTTCATACAACTGTTCTTTAGTTCGTCCAAACTGAAAGTTGAGATTTTTTACAGGCCATTCAAGCCTTTGTATTTGTTGAAGATTTGTTCGCTTTAGACTGTAGTCGTTAACCATCCTTTGCTCAAGATCACTGAGCGATTGAATTTTGAATTCTCTTTCCTGCCCGCTCTTGTAATAAAAGTCTTCCCATTTTTCTTTGGTGGTAAAAGCTTGGCTTTCAATTAAAGTAGATACATAACCAACACTCCACGGATCATTAAGACATAATTCATTCCAAAGCCCATTTGTTTTTCTGAATTTTGCTTCGTCAATTTCTAACGTAAATTCATCCATGGGTGTATGTTAAGGTGCTCTACTTATATCCCAGAATCTTTAACATGCTTTGCGCCGTTTGTTCTTTCGCATATACCCAATCGGTTAATTTTCCATTTTTGTCTTTCTCGACAATTATATGTTTCGGAGAAGGAATAAGACAATGTTTAATACCGCCATAGCCGCTTATCTGGTCCTGGTAGGCGCCGGTATGAAAAAAGCCAAGGTAAAGAGGTTCCCCGTTTCCAACCTTTGGAAGAAAAACTTCATTAATATGTTCCTCTGAATCGTAATAATCGTGGCTGTCGCAAGTAATTCCTCCAAGCGTCACCCTCTGGTACTCTTCGTTCCATTTATTAATGGGAAGTAATAAAAACCTTTCACCAATTCCCCAGGTATCAGGCAATGTGGTGATAAAAGATGAATCAATCATATACCACGTTTCACGATCATTTTGCTTCTTCTCCCCTATCACGCTGTAGATATGTGCCATGCTTTCACCAACCGTATAGCTTCCGAACTCGGTAAAAATATTAGGCATCGGAACTTTGGTTCGCTTGCAGGCCACCTTGATATTTCTTACAATTTCGTTTATCATAAACTGGTAGTCGTAGTCAAATCCCAGCGAATGTTTTATGGGAAAACCACCACCAATATTTATAGAATCAAGTTCTGGACAAATTTTTCGAAGCTGGCAATATAAGTTAATGATCTTATTAAGTTCACTCCAGTAATAGATATCATCTTTAATTCCCTTGTTCAAAAAAATATGCAGCATTTTTAACTGGAACCGGTCTTCGTTTCCTTCTATTTCGTCCACATAAAATTCCAGTATATCTTTTGCACGTATCCCCAGCCGTGAAGTATAAAAGGGAAAAGTGGGCTCCTCTTCGGCAGCTACTCTTATCCCAATATTAAATGGAACTCTTACCGATTTGCGATATCCGGCTAATTCATCTTTATTATCAAGAACCGGTATCACATTTTTAAAGCCTGTATTCAGTAACCTGGCAATCCTGCTTATATAAGGCTTTTGCTTGTAACCATTGCAAATAATAAAGGTGTCTTTGTTGATCTTCTTTTTTTCGTACAATTTGTTTATGATTTCTATATCATAGGCGTAAGAAGTTTCGAGATGAATATTACTTTTTAGAGCTTCTTCTACGATGAAAGAAAAGTGAGAGCTTTTAGTACAATAGCAATAAAAATATTCGCCTTCGTACTTGTGCTTTTTAAAGGCATTGGCAAACATTTTCTTGGCCTTATTTATCTGCATCCCTATTTTGGGAAGAAAAGTCATTTTCAATGGAGTACCGTATTTATCAATCAATGCCTTTATATCTACGCCATTATATTGGAGGTAATCATCCTGGAGATCATAATCTTCCTGCGGGAAATTAAACGTCTGATGTACAAGGTCGTTGTAAGAGTTGGTCATTAAAATGGATTAGGCTTTTGTAAAATGTTACAAATGTAACTGAATGCTGAATTCATGCAAATAAAAAAACCGTTCCTGGTTAGAAACGGTTTATCAATATCAACAAAGCAATCTATTTAACTGAATCTATAAGGCTCTTAAAACTTTCTGGTTCATTCATTGCCATATCAGCAAGAATTTTCCTGTTAAGATCAATATTTTTTTCCGCAAGCTTATGAATGAATTGGCTGTAGTTCATTCCCTCTGCTCTTACCGCTGCGTTTATACGCGCTATCCACAAAGTGCGGTACTCACGCTTCTTAAGTTTACGGCCTACATAACTGTAGGTCATTCCTTTTTCCATCACATTTTTCGCAACTGTGTATACATTTTTCCTTTTACCATAATAACCTTTTGCTGCTTTAAGAACTCTTTTTCTCCTGGCTCTTGAGGCAACTGCATTTTTTGAACGTGGCATTGATACTATTTTTAATTGTTACCGGTTGAACCGGATATTTTTTTAAAGTCGGGGATCCCGAGGTGGGATAGTAGTGGTTACTTCATACGCAACAAGCGCATAACGAATGGCCTGTTGGCATCACTTACCATACCTTTCTTGCGTAAACTGCGTTTACGCTTAGTGCTTTTTTTTGTTAAGATGTGGCGTTTGTAAGCTTTTTGGAAAGTGATCTCACCCGTACCGGTTACTTTAAAGCG
>JBBSBD010000352.1:0-5800 GCA_038251675.1 Chitinophagales bacterium
ATCCAAATAAAGATATTCTTCTTGCTTAATTCTATATTTTATTGATAATTAAGCGACCAATCGAGCCAATAATTTTAAATCTTCCAAAAAGAGTTCGACATTTGTTCGATAGGGGCTACCTTACATATTTTATGCAACTAATAAATCGCATAAAAGTTTTAAATCTTCCAACAAATAGTTCGAGTTTTGTACCAACGGGTTCACCTAATTTTCAATAAACGCTTTTTGTTCAATATTTAAAGGAACTATTACCGTACTTTTTTGATTGCATAACTTTACAATAAAATCACCTGACTTTCTCCTCTGCTTTAAAAAAATTAAGATCGTTTTCGCCAAAATCATATTGGAGAGAAATACTTGCTGCCTTAATGATATTACTTGCTTTTATTTTTTTTCGCAGTGAGAGAAAAGAGTTGCAACAGATTATACCACAAATTGAGCAAGCAGACTTAAGATGGCTATTTGCAGGAGTAGCCATCACTCTAGTTTATATATTTTTTCAAAGTGGAATGTATGTAAGCAGTTTTGCCTCAATCGGACTCTCGCTAAAATGGATTGATTCAATTGAACTTTTCCTTAAAAGAAATTTACTTAGTATTTTTTTGCCCGCCGGTGGAGTAAGTGCCCTGGCATACACCCCCTCCCAACTTAGAAAAAGAACGTTTAATAAAACCCAAATACACCAGGCAAGCGGATTATATGCTTTTGCAGGTTTGTTCACAGTATTTCTCGTAGGTTTTCCGGTGGTGATATTATTTGCGATATCTACAAATAAACATTTGAAGAGTGCATGGATTGGGTTAATCCTGGTTGTTTTTATCCTCGCCGGTATTATATGGGTCGCTAAATCGCTTAAGGAAAAAGGTAAGTTATATGGCTATATTGAAAAGAAATTTCCAGGTATTGTACCCATGATGGATGAGCTTTTTGCGGCAAATGTCAAAACTAAGAAATACGCTGGCAGTATTTTATTTTCGACGGGTGTGGAGTTTACTGGCATGTTTCACATTTATATTGCGATGCTGGCCCTTGGCTTCACGGCTTCGTTTTCTGTAGCCGCCATTGCATACATGGTTTCCGTATTGCTAATGGTATCCTCTCCCTTCTTAAGAGGTTTAGGGGCGGTAGAACTATCACTGGTTTATATATTGGAATTGTATGGCTACACTACTGTTCAGGCTTTATCAATTACCGTTTTGTACAGGGTATTTGAATTCTGGCTTCCTATGGTTTTTGGAATCCTTGCATTTGCCTGGCGGGGAAGGCATTTATTTATCAGGATCGTTCCGGCTTTACTCATTTTCACTTTAGGTCTCATAAATATTATCTCGGTTGTAACACCACCTTTAAGAATACGACTGAAGCTGATCCGGGAATTTCTTCCTTTAGAAGCGATAAATGCATCGAACATTCTTGTGCTTTTTATAGGTTTGGCATTGCTGATCACTTCTGCCTTTATGTTTAAAGGGTTAAAAAATGCGTGGCGCCTGGCACTGCTGCTTTCAGTTTTATCATTGGTAGGAAACCTTACTAAAGCCTTGGATTATGAGGAAGCAACTTTCGCAGGTGTAATCATTTTATTGCTGCTCTTTAGCAGCAGCCAATACAGGATCAGGAGCAGCATTAAATGGATTCGCCTCGGCGTGTTATCCGTTTTGATTATTTTCTTATCGGTTTTGGTTTTTGGTTACATAAGTTTTTATTTTATTGATGTAAAGCATTTTGGTATTGACTTTACCTCGCGACAGTCATTGATTAACACGATGAATATTTTTTTATTGGGTGGCGAAAATTTACATCCTCTTACGCCCTTTGGCCACCAGTTTATATTCATGATTCATTTGCTCGGCTTCCTAAGTTGGGGTTTTCTTTTGTTCACACTTATTAAACCATTTTTAAAAGTAGAGCCGGGAAATGAATCCTCCAGGGAAAGGGCAAAATTTCTTCTATCTCAATATGGTAACTCTTCGGTGGATTATTTTAAACTATACAGGGATAAATTATTTTTCTTTTCTGATTTTCATGATGCTTTCGTATCCTATCGTATTGCAAATGGATTTGCTATAGTGCTGGAAGAACCCGTATGCGCTGAAGAACATAAGATGGAAGTATTAGCAGAATTTTATAAACAGTGCAGTAAAATGGGACTAAGAATTGCTTTTTACCGTGTTGATGAAAATAGCATTTTATGGTTTAATCAATTGCGAAAACAAAAAATGATTATAGGCCAGGAAGCCATACTTGATGCAGCAAATTTTAAGCTGGAAGGAAAGGATAAAAAATCATTGCGAAACGCATTGAACAGTTTGCAAAAAAAAGGTTATGAAACGACTATTCATAAGGCGCCGCTTACAAATGAACTGGTAACAGAATTGAAAAAAATTTCTGACGAATGGCTCACCGCTTATGATAAAGAGGAGCAGATTTTCTCGCAAGGTATGTTTGAGGCAAAAGAAATAATGCAGCAGGATGTGATAACCATAGCAGACGCAGAGGGAAAAATTGCAGCTTTTCTAAATATTATCCCTGATTATACTCCTGATGAATGCACCTATGACCTTATAAGAAAAACCTCTGAAGCGCCTGGCGGTTGTATGGATGCACTGATAATTAAGATGATTGATTATGCTAAAGAAAATAATTGCCAGTACATAAACCTTGGCCTTGTGCCTATGACGGGAATTATTGACCCCCAAAACCCGGCAGAACAACTTATAAAATATGCGGGCGAAAAATTAAAGCGCTTTAAACATTACCATGGCTTGCGTGATTTTAAAGAAAAGTATGCGACTATTTGGGAAGATAAATTCCTGGTGTATGAAAGTGACTACGACCTGCTTCAATTACCTGCGGCACTCAATAAAGTGATGCAACCTTAATATTCGCGTATGAAAAAAAAAGTAATTTTCTTTTTTGTTTTTTCAATCTCGTTTTTATTAACCTCAAAACTGGCAGCTCAAAATCTACCTGTAAAAGAATGGCCGTTTGCCATCCACGACAAGCCCTTAATTTTTTACATCTCAGGCGATGGAGGCTTTAATAAATTTTCAAACGCCCTCTGCCAGGCACTTAATAAAAAAGGTTACGATGTGTATGCGCTGAATGCGAGATCTTATTTCAATGACAAAAAAACACCTGAGCAAACAAGTAATGACGTTAAAAATTATTTAGACGCGAAAATGACCGGCAGAAAAAACAAACAAGTTATATTTATCGGTTATTCTTTTGGTGCAGATGTACTTCCTTTTATTCTTAACAGGCTTCCAAAAAATATTGATGATAATGTAACGGCCGCGTTTCTTATGGCTTCTTCAGGGAATACTGATTTTGAAATTCACTGGTCTGATATCTTTGGCGGTAATACCAAAAGAGATATGGATGTAGTAAACGAAATAAATAAGCTGAATAATGAACATCTCGTTATCATTGACGGAAGCGATGAAAATGGCCTGGCGCTGAATAGAATTTCTTTAAAAAAATACACGCATGAGGTGTTGCCCGGCGGTCACCATTTTGATGGTGATACAGACGAAATTGTCAACGTGATATTGAACCATGTTGATTAAAAATTCGCTGATAACTTATTCAATATAACCAAGATTCTCAAAAACATCCTCAACAACTTCTGTATTTGAAGCAAGCACCAAAAGCTTATCTCCTTGTTCAATTACAGTGGAACCCCCGGGTCGAATATATTTACCATCTCTTTGAATCATTACAATAAATGCCTTTTTAGGAAAGTTAAGATTCACTAAAGAATTGCCGATTGCAGGACTTGTATCCGGCAAAAGTATTTCTATCATTTCAGAGTCAGGTGAATCTGAAAGTTCAATATCCAATGCAAATTTTCGCTTTACCTTTTGAGGTACAATCACCCTTAACCATTTAGCTACTATCGGCAAAGTTGTGCCTTGCAGCAACACCGAAATTGTTGAGATAAAAAATACAAGATTAAAAATAATGTGCGATTTACCCACATTAGCTATAAGCGGATAAGTGGCAAAAACTATCGGCACAGCGCCCCTTAAGCCCACCCATGAAATAAATAATTTCTCACGAAGTTGTATTCGTTTAAAAAAAGAAAGGCTTACCAGGACGCCTATAGGCCTTGCAACAAATATTAAGATCAATGATATTAAAACACCTAAACCTATTACCGGTAAAATATGGGATGGAAATACCAGTAAGCCAAGCGTCAAAAACATGATGATTTGCATAAGCCACGCCATACCATCATAAAATCTAATAATGCTCTTTTTGTGAATAAAATTTTTATTACCTAATACCAGGCCGGCAATATAAACGGCAAGGAATCCATTGCCGCCCAAAAGACCGGTGAATGAGAAAGTAAAAAAGACAAAAGCCATTAAAAAAACGGGGTACAAACCTTCGATATCAAGTGATACTTTATTCAAAATAAATAATACGATTCTGCCTAACAACAAGCCAATGACAGCGCCGAAAAATATCTCTTTTAAAAAATGTAATATTAATCCAAAACCCGGGGTTTCCCCTGTTACGATAAGAGAGGTAAGCGTAATCGTTAGCCCAAAGGCGAATGGATCATTGCTTCCACTCTCCAGTTCAAGTGTGGGTCGTATATACCCCTTGAGTCCAATATTTTTTGATCTTAATATTGAAAAGACAGCAGCGGCATCTGTAGAAGATACGATGGCTCCCAACAGCAATCCCTCCAGTAAAGTAAAATCAGTAATAAGGTGCACAAATATCCCTACGGTAGCTGCGGTAAGCAAAACTCCAATGGTTGACAGGGAAATTCCCCTCCACAATACAGGCCTTATGCTTTCAAATTTTGTATCGAGCCCGCCGGAAAATAAAATAAAGTTTAGTGCAATTACACCGAGCGTCTGTGCAAGCTTTGGATCATAAAAATAAATTCCACCAGGTCCTTCTGAGCCTGCCAGCATACCAACCCCTATAAAAAGTACCAATGTGGGGATACCAAACCGCGCCGATGTTTTACTGGTAAAAACGCTTGCCAGTAAAAGAATGGAACCTATCAGTAAAATATTTTCCGGGGTAAAAGTCATGTATAAAACAATGACGCATAAAGATAAAATAAAAAACCTGTGACGATGCACAGGCTTTAAATCAATAAAAAAAATTAATATAAATTATTTCGCTTTAGAAAGCCTTTTTGATGCTTCCGCTCTCTTTACATTTTCTGTTGCCAGGTCTGCTGCGCCCAAAGGTTTATCTTTGGCAAAATCAACCAATATAGGAGCAGCTACGAATATTGATGAGTATGTTCCTGTAATTACCCCTATCAACATCGCAAAAGAAAATCCTCTTGTTACTTCACCGCCAAAAATGAACAATATAAGCAGTGTGATAAATACTGTTGCAGAGGTCATGATCGTACGGCTCAAAGTATCGTTGATGGCTCTGTTAATAATGGTGGGTTTATCTGCCCCCTTCATATTATGGCTATATTCCCTTATCCTGTCAAATACAATTACCGTATCGTTCATCGAGAAACCGATCACCGTAAGAATTGCAGCGATAAAATGCTGGTCAATTTCCAATGGGAAAGGCACAATGTTTTTGAAGAAAGAAAATACAGCAAGCGCAACGAATACGTCGTGTAGCAACGCAACGATTGTACCCAAAGAATACCTCCAATCCCTGAAGCGTATAAAGATGTAAAGTATAATTGCTATCAAAGCAAAGATGGTAGCTTTTATAGCGCCGTTCCTAAGATCCTTTGAAATAATCGGTTGCACCACTTGTGAACTTTGAATGCTGCTTTTTACAAATTGCTGGTAAGTAAGGCCGGCAT
>JBBSBD010000353.1:0-5765 GCA_038251675.1 Chitinophagales bacterium
GGCAGCGTGGGAATTTTTTATCAGCAATTTTACGAGTGGTTCAGGGCAAAATGCCGGGCCTTTTACAATTGCTGCATCCATCTCTTCAGGCTACCTCAGGAATGGCAACGATTCATTATTCATGCAATTATATTCTTCGTTTTCCGCAGATATGGTATTGATAAATAAAAACGGTGAACATTTTGCAGCATTGAAATTTAAACAGAAACCTATCACTGCGTGGATTCGGAACGATATTGATCCCTCATATCGTAATGCAATTGCTGCCCTGTTTGCAGTAATCATTGCTATTAAAGATTTTTAATTTCATCATAATACTTTTCACCGGAATAGTTATATCCCAAAATTTCATTTAAATAATCTCTTATCTAAATTCCCTGATCATTATGAATAGTACGCTCAATAAAATATTTCTTTTCTATGGCATACTCGTTTCCACAAATTGTTTTTGCCAGGACAAAGTAAGTGCTGATATAACCGATGTTACAAAAGCAACTTTTTTTAACCCCGGTATTAGTTATGAAAAAAGGATTGCAAAATTTCAATCGTTATATGCACAGGTATTTATGAATACATCTATTGCGATAGGTTTTTCTGACGCGTTGGGCAACACTTCAAGTATTCAGTTTGATCCTGCGATTACTTTACAATACAGGTATTATTACAATTATAAAGCGCGGGAGGATAAGGGCAAGCGAACCGAAATGAATAGCCTGAATTATATAGCAGGCATATTGGAAACAACTTTTTCAAAAGGGCGTATTTCATCATCCTATTATGAAGAAAAAAATCGCCGCGCTATAAATGTATTTGGCATTGCATGGGGTTTTCAAAGAAACTATCCAAGGCGATTTAGCCTCGACATAAATTTTGGCCCTGGTTATCTTTATACAAGAGTAACAACTGTAGATGATACAGGACAACTGATAACAAAAAATGCCGGGCAATTTACAACGGTCGGCCAGGTGAACTTAGGGTTTTGGTTAAACAAAAGAAATTAAAAATACCTCCGATGCCAGTCTTAATTTATTACTTCTTATAATTCTATTGCCATGAAACAATTTCCATATTTCCTCATCGCATTCAGGTTTTTATTGGCACCGATAATATTATGCCTTGGGTATTTTTATCATACTCAATACAGAAAGCTTATTGTATTGCTTTTATTTCTCGGATTGCTTTCTGATATTCTTGATGGAATTATTGCACGAAAACAAAATAGTTCTTCTGCAAAAATGCGCCGGCTGGATAGCCAAACAGATATGATATTCTGGCTCTCCGCGGGTTTTACAGCGTGGTTTATCTGGCCCCAGGTTATCAGCAGCAATTCAATTGTGATATGGATCTTGCTTGGCATGGAGGCAGCTTGCTATGCTGTAAGCATTATTAAGTTTGGGCGGGAAACATGCACACATGCGTATCTTTCAAAATTCTGGGGGCTTACTTTGCTTGCCGCATTTACTGATCTGATACTTAATGGCAACGCCGGCTTTCTTTTTTATTTCTGTCTATGCTCCGGCATTGTTTCTCATCTGGACAGGATATTGATTACACTTATTTTACCAAAGTGGCAGCACGATATTCCAAGCGCTTATCATGCTTACCTCATCAGAAAAGGAAAATCTTTTAAGAAATTTATTTTATTTAATTAGATAATATTATTGTGATAATAGTTTGGAATTTTAATGATCATTCTTAAATACTTTTTGCAATAAATGTCTCTGCTGTCTTTTATTCAATATAGTTACTTCAGGCGTTATCAAAAGCTCGTAAATGAAAATCGGCATCAGGCAGATAAATGTCAACAGAATATTTTCCAGCAATTAATTGACAGCGCCAAAAATACTTCGTTTGGTAAAGAGCATCATTTTGAAAAAATAAAAACACACGCTGATTTCGTAAAGCTTGTGCCGGTAAGAGAGTACGAAGAAATAAAACCTTACATAGAAAAAATATTGTTACGCGAAAAATCAGCGTTGTGGCCCGGCCTGCCTTCATTCTTTTCAAAAACTTCCGGCACTTCAGATGATCCGAAATACTTGCCGGTAACTAATGAGTTTTTGAGGTGTACACAGTTTGCAGCGAAGTACATGCTCTGCAACTTATCTGCCATGGCAGACTATAGAAAATTCCTGGGCAAAGAATTTTTTTATTTAACCGATCAGCAAAATTTTGAAGAGGTAAATGGATTCAGGTGTGGTGCTATTTCTTCAATAAAATCATTTTATATGCCGGGGTGGGCTTCTCGTTTTTCTGTTCCCAAAAAAGAGATCAACAATATAGCTGACCCTGCAAAAAAAATTGATGCTATTATTGAAAGCATTCAGCATTGTGATATAAGAACAGCAGTCGCTTTACCGGTTTACCTTTCACATTTTCTAAAACAGTTTGAGGTAAGAACCGGAAATAAGTTCAAAACTATTTTTCCAAATTTCAATGTGTTGTTCCTAAGCGGAATGAATTATGAACCTTATGAAAGCTTCTTACGGCAGCATCTGGGAAATGATATCATTATCATGGAAAATTATTCAGCTACTGAAGGCAATTTTGCTTACCAGGCTGTTCCTGGTAAAAAAGGCATGGAGTTGATTTGTAACCAGGGAGTCTTTTACGAGTTTATACCAATAGGTGATACTGATAAAGAACATCCATTACGCTTACCACTAAATGAAGTTGAAAAAGGCAGGCTTTATAATATTGTTATTTCTGCAAATAACGGTTTATGGGCTTATAAGATGAATGATATTGTTGAGTTTATTTCAACGGAACCTTACAGGCTTGTAGCAAATGGAAGGCTCAAAGATATTTTTTCCCCTTTTGGTGAACACATGCTGCCCTTGCAAGCCGAACAGGCCATCGCGGAAACATGCATGCAAACTCATCAAACACTTACTAACTTTATAATGATTCCTGATTTTAGCTTTGAAAGTTATCGCTATAAATGTTACGCCGAATTTGAAAGTGAAATGAATGATAGCTTTGTTTTTTCAACCCTCCTTCACAAACAACTTTGCAAAAACAATAGTAACTACCACGACCTTGTAAAAACAGGCGCCGTTACGATTCCAAAATTAATCCCTTTAAAAAAGAATTCTTTTGAAATATTAACGGGCACATCTGATTATTATGCGCAGCAAAAAATGACGCATTTAATAAGCGATAAAAACATTATTGCAAAATTAGAAAGTATATTAGGCCAGTTAATTACATAAAAAATTAACGCTTTAGGTGGGAGATTTTGAAAAAGAAGATAAAAATTGTACCCCCTTTATTTGATACCTGAACGTTTACTTTGAGTGGTTTTCACTAATTTAATAAATCAATAATTAGATTGCACTTGAAAAAAATAATCCGGCGTATGTTATTGGGCGTTACATTGCTTATCGTGACAGGTGCAGTTTATTATGCATGGATTTCCTTCCCGATAATGACAGGTTTTGCCGCCAAGCAAATGTGTACCTGCATCTTCGTTTCCGGCAGGGGTCAAAAAGATATAGAGTCAAATGAATTGGGTTTCTTCCCGATAAAGTTTGTAAAAAATGTAGTTAACCTGCAGGACTCATCTGTTACTTCCACCATATTAGGAATGGCAAAGAAGGTAGCCATATATCGCAAAGGAATTGGTTGCACGCTTATTAATAACATCACCGAAGACCAATTGAAGTCACAAGTGTTTTCTATTCCACCTCCTCCGGCAATCAATACCGATTCCATCGCATGGCCCTATGGTGATAAAATCACGGGCAATTTCCCCTCAGCAATTGGCATGGATAAATTGAATGCAGCGATTGACGAGGCATTTACAGAACCTTACCTCAAAAAAAAACAGCGGACACGTGCCGTGGTGGTACTGTATGATGGCGGGCTTGTAGCTGAAAAATATGCGCCGGGTTATACAATGCATTCCAAAATGTATGGCTGGTCAATGGCAAAAAGTGTTACGTCTGCTTTAATTGCCACCCTTGTAAATCAAGGGAGGTTGAATGTTGGCCAGCTTGCGCCGGTGCCTGAATGGGGGAAACAAAGTGACCCGCGCCATTTTATCACACTTAAAAATTTATTACAGCAAACAAGCGGACTTGACTTCCTGGAAAATTATACAAAGGCAAGCGACGTAACTAATATGCTTTATAAAAAAGATGATATGGCTGCTTACACGGCGAGGCATACCCTTGCTCAGGAGCCCGGGAGGGTTTTCAATTATTCCAGCGGAAACAGTAATATACTTTCCCGTATTATAAGGCAAACAGTGGGCGAAAAAGAATATCCTGCCTATCCGTATAATGCCTTGTTTTATAAGATTGGAATGTACCATACGTTAATGGAGCCGGATGCTTCAGGAACTTATGTTGGCTCTTCATATATTATGGCTACAGCAAGAGATTATGCAAGGTTTGGTTTGCTGTATTACAATGATGGCGTATGGAATGGCGAAAGGATTTTGCCTGTAGGCTGGGTACAACAGACATTTACGCCACCTGCTTCAAATACATTAAAAAATTATGGTTACCAGTTTTGGCTAAATGGTTTCGATAAAGATCATCCTGATCAAATAAAATATCCTGCTGCGCCTGCGGACTTGTTTTATTGTGATGGATTCGGGGACCAGTATATTTATATTATTCCTTCAAAAAAATTAGTGGTAGTTAGGCTGGGCCTTACTCTTGATAATTCTTTTGATGACAATGCTTTTTTGAAAAGCATTATCGAAAGTATTTCTTATTAACAGAGCAATAAGATTTTTAAGAACTCAGGAAGCTTGCACTACTCCTTTATCTCAGGTATCGTTATCTTTTCAATACCTGCATTCCTGCATTGCTCATTGTACATCCCCACTTCTTTTTGAAGTTCGTTGTATTCATTTTTTAAAGGTTGCCATTGCCCATTTAATACTGTTAGCCGTTCACGTGAGCCCGTGGTTACGAAGGGCGTGTTTATATCATTTTCACCCTTCAGAAATATATAATCCGCACTAAGCATGTTTACAAAATTGATGACGTCGTCATTGCTTTGTGATTTTGGCTGTACCAGTTTCTCTTCCCATTTGGTTAATTTTTTTACCAAAGATTTGCCGGTGTCAATTACTGCCTTGTACCTTATCGTATCAATTAAAAGGTCACCTAGTTCGGTTATTTGCTTGCGCACCAGCCGCATTTGGTTTACATCCTCATGTATCTCTTTTATTTTGCCATCAATTTCGGCGACTAGTTGCTGCTGCTGTGCATAATCGGCAAGCGTTGCATCAATGCGTGGATCAGCGAGCACCGTAAAGCTGGTTGTTGTTTCTTCCTTGTCTGTTTTCAGGCGTGCCTGGTAAACACCTGGCGCTGCTTTCCGGCCTTTGTAGCTGCCCTCGATAAACACATCTTTTACTCCCGGCAAAGTAGTGTACCGCATATCCCAAATAAAGCGGTTAAGCCCTGGCTTATTCGGCAATAGCGCATTTGCTTCCGGGCCGCCCTGGAACTTTGTAAACTTTTTATCGGGTTTTGTTGAATAGCTGCGTACCAGTTGCCCTTTTTCATCCAGTATATCCAGTGTAAGTTTTATAGAATCTGGCTTTGCGGGAACCAGGTAATATATAGAAACTCCTGTTGGGGGATTGGTTCCTGCGTTTGAAACCGTTGGCGCCTCATCATCATCATCTGGTGTGGCATCAAGAGCGCTGCTCCCGGAAACACGGTAGGCATCCGAGGGCTTTAATATTTCAAATTTTTTAGTGCTGTCGCCGCTGCTGAATTCCCTGAAGACATTGATATCATCCA
>JBBSBD010000354.1:0-5732 GCA_038251675.1 Chitinophagales bacterium
CACTGACATTTGTGCAACGTAAACAACATTGTTATTGGTGCCGGGGGCAAAAGTATTGGAAGACACAGGCGATGTGCTTAGTGTAACGTCAGCAGCCTGGATGGTTTGAATGCCCGCCACGTTCGTTTGATTGTTGATTACATTGGCAACCGTCGTAAATCCAAACACCACCGGGTTAGCTGCTCCATCTACTTTTATAGTGTTATTATCCGTTGCATCGCTATTCACATTTGCTACAATTATAAAGTAGCCTGCGCTGCCAGCGGTTATAGTGCGTGATATAGCAATAGTATAAGTATGTGGTGCGGCAAATGAGGCTGCTACGTTTCCAAGAAAACTTGCTCCCGAAACGGTTGGGGCACTACCATTAAAATATACAGTAACGGTTCCAAGATCATCTACATCATGTGTTCCTGATAGCGTAAATTGTATACTATTGACAGTTACCGGTTCAGTAGCCACCGCCATTCGGGTGGCATAAACGATGTTATTAGTGGTGCCCTGCCCAATGTTTGCGGCAACTATGGATGAACTGGTAAGCGTAACATCTGCAGCTTGTATAGTTTGTACACCGGCCACATCAGTTTGATTGTTGGTTATATTCGCCGTTGTTGTAAATCCAAACACCACGGGGTTGGTTGCTCCATTTACTTTTATAGTATTACCATCGGTGGCGGTGCTGTTTATATTTACTACAATTATATAGTAACCGGTACTCCCTGTCGCCATTAATCTTGAAATGGCAATATTATATGTATGCGGCGCAGCAAATGCCGCGGCTGTATTCCCAAGAAAACTTGCTCCCGAAACTGTTGGCGTAGTTGCATTAAAATACACTGTTGCGAGGCCCAGGTCATCTGCATCATGTGTGCCGTCTAAAGTAAATTGAATGCTATTTACTGTTACGGGTTCAGTAGTTATCGACATTTGAGCGATGTAAACAATATTGTTACTTGTTCCCTGGTTAAGATTAGACGCTGTTACTGTTGCAGAGGTAACTGTTATATCTGATGCCTGGATGGTCTGTATTCCAGCTACATCTGTTTGGCTGTTTGTTACATTTGGAACAGTGGTAAATCCAAAAACTACCGGGTTAGTTACTCCATTTACCTTTATAGTATTATTATCAGTAGCAGTACTATTTACATTCGCTACTATTATATAAAAGCCTGTGCTGCCTATTGCCATGGCTCGCGAGATAGGAATAGTATAAGTATGGGGAGCCGCAAAGGCACCGGCAGTATTTCCAAGAAAACTTGCTCCGGAAACAGTGGGCGCTGTAGCATTGAAGTAAACGGTCACCAGGCCCAGGTCACTGGCATTATGCGTACCATCTAAAGTGAATTGAATACTATTTACGGTTATCGGTTCCGTTGCAACCGCCATTTGAGCTACATAAACAATGTTGTTGCTTGTACCCTGGGCAATATTTGACGCCGCTACAGCCGCACTAGTGATTGTTACGTCTGCTCCCTGGATCGTTTGTATCCCGGCGACATCGGTTTGGCTATTAGTTATATTAGGAACCGTTGTGAACCCAAATATAAGAGGGTTCGTCGCGCCATCTGCCTTAACGGTATTATTATCGGTTGCTGTGGTGTTTACATTCGCTACAATAATGTAATACCCCGTGCTGCCTGCAGCCATGGCTCTTGAAATCGCAATGGTGTAAGTATGTGGCGCCGCAAAAGCAGCATTAATATTTCCAAGAAAACTTGCTCCTGAAACGGTAGGTGTAGTTGCATTAAAATAAATTGTCACGAGGCCGAGGTCGTCTGCATCATGTGTGCCCTGAAGTGTAAATTGAATACTGCTAACAGTCACAGGCTGTGCAGCCACAGCCATTTGCGCTA
This sequence comes from Chitinophagales bacterium, assembly GCA_038251675.1. GTDB lineage: Bacteria > Bacteroidota > Bacteroidia > Chitinophagales > Chitinophagaceae > Ginsengibacter. The sequence goes on from JBBSBD010000354.1 coordinate 1,854, forward strand.
CATAAACTATATTATTGTTGGATCCCTGGTTGATGTTTGCCGCCGTCACAGTGGCTGTAGTGAGCGTTATATTCGCGGATTGAATGGTTTGTATCCCTGCAACATCTGTTTGATTGTTTGTAACGGTTGGTGATGTGGTGAATCCAAAAACTACGGGATTGGTGGCACCGTTCACTTTTATTGTATTGGCATCGTTTGCATCACTGGCAACATTTACAACAATAATATAGTAGCCGGAGCTTCCTGCTGCCATGGCTCTTGATATTGGAATGCTGTAAGTATGTGGAGCGGCAAAAGTCGCAGCGGTATTGCCTAGAAAACTAGAACCTGCCACAGTAGCCGCAGTAGCGTTGAAATACACAGTAACAAGGGGTAAATCATTAGCGTCGTAAGTACCCCCCAATGTAAACTGAATGTTATTGACCGTAACAGCACTTACGGTCACAGTCATTTTTGCGACATATACTATGTTGCTATTTGTTCCCTGGTTAAGGTTAGCTGCCGCCACGGCAGATGTGGTAAGGTCAACATCAGCATAGACTTTACTATTGAGGCTGGCTAAAAAAAAACAGCTTAAAAACAATACGAATAATTTTTGCAAAGACTGTTTTCTTAATTTAAAAATGTGCGAAAAGAAGAAAGCATTTTGTAAATGAAAGACGTCCGAAGAGATGGGATAGAATTTTTTCATGCAGTAAATTTTTTTAAAAATTAGACATAAATTATGTGATTAACCAAAAATATTATCCAGAAGTGATAATTTATTATCAAACTGCCGGTTATCAAAAATAAATGGATAGGCAAATGTTGCCGTAATCAATTATTTCAACCCGGCATCATTTTCGTTAAATTGTGTCTTTCGAGCGGGAGGGAACTGTAAAATAATTTATGTTTAATTTTCAATCCATTTTCAATTAAAATTGGTTTCAAAAAATAGAACTATATGTGTGGAATAGTTGGTTACATTGGGCCAAGGGAAGCTTATCCCATTATTATTACCGGGCTCAAAAGGCAGGAGTATCGTGGTTATGACAGCACAGGAGTAGCTTTAATAAACGATGAAGGATTATTAGTTTACAAGAAAAAAGGGAAAGTCGCAGAATTAGAACAATCGCTCCTTGGTAAATCGTTAAGCGCACACATTGGCATAGGACATACCCGCTGGGCAACTCATGGAGAACCAAGTGACGTGAACGCTCACCCGCACAGAAGTGCAGGCGGCAAACTTGCCATGATACATAACGGCATAATCGAAAACTATGCGCAGCTAAAAAAAGAACTGGTAAAAAAAGGCTACAGTTTTAAGAGCGAAACAGACACAGAGGTGCTTCTCAACTTTATTGAAGAAATACATAAAAATAGTAAAGGGCCACTTGAAGAAGCAGTTCGCATCGCATTAAAAAGAATAAGCGGCGCTTACGTAATCCTTCTTTTGGATGAAGATAATCCCGACACAATTATTGCAGCGAGAAAGGGAAGCCCCCTCGTAATAGGTATTGGCAAAGACGAGCATTTTTTAGGATCTGACGCGACTCCAATGCTTGAGTATACAAAGGAAGTAGTTTACGTGAATGATTATGAAATTGCCATTGTAAAAGCTGGCGAACTCGTTCTGAAAAATCTTGGAAACGAAAAGCAAACTCCTTACATATCCAGCCTTGATATGGAACTGGCTGCTATAGAAAAAGGAGGTTACGATCATTTCATGCTAAAAGAAATTAATGAGCAGCCTGCAACAATATACGATTGCTTACGAGGCAGATTAGACGCCGCAAAGGGAACGATTACCATGAAGGGTGTCCAGGAAAATATAGACGCTCTTATCAAAGCCCCGCGATACATAATTATAGCTTGCGGTACAAGCTGGCATGCCGGGCTTGTAGCAGAATATGTAATTGAGGAACTTTGCAGGATACCGGTTGAAGTTGAATATGCATCTGAATTCAGGTATAGAAACCCGATCATCAATAAAGGAGACGTTATTATTGCCATTTCGCAAAGTGGTGAAACGGCGGACACATTGGTGGCAATAGAAAAAGCCAAAGAACAAGGAGCATTCATTTTTGGAATTGTAAATGTGGTCGGCTCCTCTATTTCCCGTGCTTCTCACGCTGGAGCATACACGCACGCAGGTATGGAAATAGGTGTTGCTTCTACCAAAGCATTCACCGCACAGCTTGCCGTGCTGTTAATGATTGCTTTGAAAATTGCAAAAGAAAAAGGGACTATTGATGAAAAACGGTATTCGCGATTGTTGGTGGAGATGGAAGAAGTGCCGGAGAAAGTTGAATCTATTTTGAAAAACGGAGAAGAACTGAAATCTATGGCTGAAAAATATAAATATGCCGTAAATGCACTTTACCTTGGCAGAGGTTACAATTTCCCCATTGCGCTTGAAGGCGCATTAAAGCTAAAAGAAATTTCATATATACATGCTGAAGGTTATCCTGCGGCAGAAATGAAGCATGGTCCCATAGCGCTCGTCGATGATGAATTGCCTGTCGTGTTTGTTGCAACCAAAGATGAATACCATGCAAAGATTGTAAGCAACATACAGGAAATAAAAGCCCGTAAGGGGAAAGTGATTGCTATAATAACCGAAGGCGATGATGATATTCCCGGCATGGCTGATGATGTGTTTGTTGTGCCTCCGGCAGATGAAATTGTGGCGCCACTATTAAGTGTTATTCCGTTGCAATTGCTCTCATATTATATAGGAGTTGCCAAAGGATGCGATGTAGATAAGCCGAGGAATTTGGCCAAGTCGGTGACGGTGGAGTAACCCCTATCCCCTAAAGGGGAAATCAGTATACTAAAAATAGCTTAAACTGGGTTTTTAATTTACATTGCAAATAATTTTTTTATATTTTAAAATCGCATTTGGAGGTTGCAAAAAGCCCCTTTAGGGGTCGGGGTTATGAACATAATTACAAAACATCCCATAAATAATTTAGGATACAATTTCATTGATAAAAAATATTTGCCCAAAGGCGAGGACGAATATTATTTACGCAATCAGCAAAATAATAACGGCATTGAATATCGAAAAATAACAAGCTCAGAAAAAAAAATACTTTTAGGCAATGGTAATAACTCCGATGACTGGAGCAAAATTTTTGTAACGGAATTATTCGACCCGGCCCTTATTAGAAATTCCAACTTCTTTGGACTTGTCCGCATCGGAAACCTGGAACCATATTATCTTGAATTTCACAATTTGAGAATGGCAGTCGGTATATACAACAGTACTATAATAAGTTGCGATTTTGGAGACAATATTTGTATTGATAACGCGGATTATCTAAGCCATTACATTATTGGCAATGAAGTAATGATCGCCAATGTGAACGAATTAGCAACAACTGATTATGCAAAATTTGGAAATGGCATTATCAAAGAAGGTGAATCTGAAAATAAGCGGCTATGGATGGAGGTAAGAAATGAAAACGGAGGCAGGGGCATTCTTCCTTTTAACAGGATGTTGCCCGGTGATGCCTGGTTGTGGAGCAGCAATCGTAATGACCAGGAATTATTGGATAGATTTAAGGATCTCACTGAAAAAGAATTCGATAACAAAAGAGGCTACTACGGCACAATTGGTGACCGTTGTGTTTTGAAGGACTGCAATATCATTAAAGATGTGGCCATAGGCACTGATGCCTACATAAAGGGCGCTAACAAATTAAAGAATCTCACGATAAACAGTGACAAAGAAAGAACTTCGCAAATCGGTGAAGGGTGTGAAATGGTAAATGGAATCGTAGGTTTTGGATGCAGAATTTTCTACGGAGTAAAAGCGGTACGGTTTGTAATGGCATCGCATTCCCAATTGAAGTATGGAGCAAGGCTTCTCAATTCTTACCTGGGAAATAATTCAAC
>JBBSBD010000355.1:0-5724 GCA_038251675.1 Chitinophagales bacterium
GAAATGTCAATAAACCATTTACGATAATTAACTCTTCTGCGAAAACATAACCACCTAATAATTCTTTGGAATACTTATCAATAAAAAAACAAAGGACAGGTGCAATTATGCAAATAACCGGTGTTGCCTTGTCAAGAACATTGCGGTTTTTGGCATAAAGTGAAAATGCGAATAACCCGATAAGAGGGCCATAGGTAAATATGGCAACTTTAAATATGGCTGTTACTACTGAGGCGTCATTTATCGCATTAAAGAGCAGGATAACCAATAGTATGAGAATTGAAAATCCGACATGGACGTAGTGGCGCTTTCTCACCATTTGAGAAGCATTTTCATTAGTTCTTTTATCAAAATTTAAGAAGTCAACACAAAAAGAGGTGGTGAGAGCAGTAAGCCCGGAATCAGTGGTAGCAAAGGTCGCAGCGGTAAGCCCGAGCATAAAAACAATTGCAGGAACCCCTTTAAAATAATTGAGCGCTATTTCAGGAAATAAATAATCAGTTCTCGGTTGGCCGGTAATCGTATCAAGCGGTATAGCAATGCCATTTTTATTTGCATATATATAAAGCAGTGCGCCTACACTTAAAAAAAACAAATTGATGATTACAAATACAAATGTAAATGTGAGCATATTTTTCTGCGAGTCCCAAAGGTTTTTGCAGCTTAAGTTTTTTTGCATCAAATCCTGGTCGAGCCCAAACATACCAATCGTAACAAAAATGCCACCGATAAATTGCTTGGTGAAATGAAACTTATTACTTATAAAATTATCAGTAAAAAATATTTTTGAATAATGGCTTTCTTTGATGGTTTTAAATGCCTGCCCAATATTAAGATCGAGGCTGCTGCAAATAAAATAGATGGAAAGAACAACCGAGGTAACCAAAAAAACGGTCTGAAGGCTATCGGTAATTATGATTGTTTTCAAGCCTCCCCGGTAGGTGTAGCCCCAAATTAATAAAAGGCAAATAACGATCGTAACCCAAAAAGGTATTCCGTATGAATCGAAAATGAATTTTTGTAACACAATGGCGACGAGGTATAACCGGAATGCAGAACCTATAGTTCGCGATAGTAAAAATATAGCTGCCGCCGTCTTGTGGCTTACTTTCCCCAGCGTTCTTTCAATCACCTCGTAGATTGACGTAAGATGCATTTTGTAATATAATGGCAGTAAAATACCGGCAACAATAAAGTACCCCACTGCATTGCCCAATACAAATTGAAAATACCTGAATTGCGAGCCTGCAGCATTTCCTACTTCGCCGGGTACGGAAATAAAGGTTACACCACTCAATGCGGTGCCTATCATACCAAAAGCAACGAGGTACCATTTCGATGAACGGTTTGCTATAAAGAAAGTGGAGTTGTCCGAAGATTTTTTTGACGTTGCGTACGATATAAAAATCAAGACCAAAAAGTAGCCAATGATAAACGAAAGCAAAACGGAGGGAGACATAAAATATGGATTAGTAAACCGTATTTATAGTAACGGAATAGGTAAATTTTATAACAAGGATTTGAATAATTTTAATTTTAATTTTTTTTCAAGTTAAATAAAATTATGTCAATTAAATCTGTAGCCGTTTTTTGCGGGTCAAAGCCGGGAAATAATAATTTATTTGCTGAGCATGCGAGGCAACTTGGCCACCTGCTTGCAGCAAATAATATTACGCTTATTTATGGAGGCGGCAACAAAGGAATTATGGGGGTAGTTGCAAATGCTGTGCTTGAAAAAAACGGAAATGTAATCGGCATCATCCCGAAATTTTTGACTGAATGGGAACACCAGCATCACGGAATATCTGAGCTGCTTGAAGTGGCGGACATGCATACCCGTAAGCGAATGCTGTATGAAAAATGCGATGCCGCGATTATACTACCCGGAGGCTATGGTACTATGGATGAGCTATTTGAAATACTTACCTGGAACCAACTCAACATTCATGATAAAAAAATAATTATTTTGAACAGCGGCGGTTTCTATAATCATTTGATCTCTCATATTAAAACTATGGAAGCGGAGGATTTTTTATATCACAAGGTGGTTGATAAGCTTACTATTGTTGTTGAGCCGAGGGAACTGAATTTTGAGTAACTAAAGTTATAGATTGTTTCCTATTATTTTATTTATAGATTGTGCAATGAATTCAGATTTCAAAATTAAGAAGAGTATAAACTATGGTAAATTAAATATTCAGTTATTGGAACCCCAAAGCCCTTATAGTCTTCCTTATGATAGTATATCAAATATCAACGCGATTGATTCCGATGGAAACGTTGTATGGAAGGCAGAAGCACCCAAATCCCATTATAGTCAATATTACGATATAAGTGTTGATGCAAACTTGAATTTATTAATTGCAATAGCCGGTTCTGGTTACAGGTATTTAATAAATATGGAAAATGGAAAAATAATAGATTATTATTTGGTCAAATAGAATAACATCAATATTAGTTAGTATTCAATGGCGCAAGTATAGCTAACTCACAAAACTTTTGATACTAAACCTGAAGGCCAACAACGGGAGATCTGAATTTGGAATAATGAAAATTACAGTCTGGTTCATATATGTGGGTGCGGACAACCGGCATGGTCAAGAACTTTAAAGATTTTAATCAGAGTTAAATGCAAAAATCGATAATACAAAAGAGGATTTATCTTATTACTTTTTTGCTATATATCGTTTTATGGATTTTGAATGAAAATCATAAAACTCTTTTTTTTAAAAGTTCAATTGGACTAAGTTATTGGATTCTCGATGTGACAATAATGGTACCTCTCTTATTTCAATTTGTTTTTAACAACAAAATTGGTTGGGTGTTTATTTTATCTCTTTTAGTGGTTCATACGTTTTGGACATTCATAAATATTTATAAAAGTTCAGATTCCAATTTTGCAATTATAACAATAGTCTCGTTGTATTTAATTGCTTTTGTTCTGATGTATTATTTATATCCTAAGAATCAAAATGAATAGACATCCGGTTAGGATAAAATTGATTTAATTAATTCAAATAAAAAGTAGCAGTATGAGAAACCTTTTCATTTTGCTTATTACAGTTTTGACTGTTGGAGGTTGTTTGAATAAAAAAATAGAAATAACCGCTGAATATATCACTAATGCTAATTGGGATAAGCAGGCAAATGCAATCAAAATAAACAAACTTAGGCTTACAAATGATAGTACAATAAACCCCTTTGTAGATTTAAATCAAATTGAGTTGCTAGAAAAGCTAGAAGATGATACATCGTTTTTGTTTGCAGGGAATGTTAAATACAATGGAGAAAAGTACTCAAATCGAAAAGTTTATTTTGATAAAAAAAATGGTTTTTTCTGGTGGTCAGATAAAGGTGAGACTAAAACAGAAACTATTGGCAATTTACAAAAAGATAATTGGTATAAATTTTCTGATTTGGTAACCTATCCCTACTACGTTTATGTATACATTGATAGTTCAAATAAGGCGCATCGTTTTGATGTGAACTTAGCCAATTATTGATGTAACAGTTGGTCGAAATCTAAATACGGTTTATGATGAACTACAATAAAATTATTTCATACCTAACTTCTGTCTTGATTTTGGGAACAGGCTGCTCACATTTGTTCTTCGTGAAAAAGGATAGGATAATTTCATCGTCATCAGCATACATAATTAAAAGTCCTGAACAGATTCTATTAGTTCCGGTAAAAAACTTTGAAAAGTTAATAGCTCCGGAAATTTTGGCCCATAAGATTGCATTTAGAATATATGGAGGTTGTGATTTAGATTATGTGATATCTAAGGGTAAATCATTTCTTATTACGGAAAGGTATGATAACAAAGATTCACTTTATAAAGAGAAAAAAACAATTACACTTACGAAGTGTTTAGTAAATTATATTAAAAAAAATAAAAAGGATTTGTGGGAAAAAAATATCGTAGAATTTGAATACAGCAATAGAATTATTTCCTTTGAAGCTTATGCAGAATTTAAGGGCGATGTAATAAATTTTATAGATAGAAATTGACTTGTCGACCATCCCTCGGTAGGGATAGAAAAAATATCGTTATTACAAGTTTTTGTGCATGCCACACTTTTGCATAGTAGTGTTAACGCCAATATCATAAATTATACTATTTAGAATAATCTCTTTCAAGAAATGCTTAAAAAAATTATCCCGCTGGCTTTACCTTTAAGCTGGGGATGTTCAAACAAAAGCAAATTTAAAATTGAATATTACCCTAATGGAAATATCAAACACATTTATTCGTCAAAAAATGACACGATAAATAGTAAAGAAATTACATTTTTTACAAACGGGAATGTAGAGTTTATTAAAAATTATGCAGATGGTATGATAGAAGGTGAACGTCTGCACTTTTACGAAGAAAACGGTTTAATGGAAAGTAAGATGTTTTTTAAACGCGATATTCCAAATGGAAATGCATATTGGTTTTATCAAAGTGGAGCATTAAGATCATCAAGATATTATGTTGATGGTAAAGAAAACTATGTTGGATTTGATTATTGGGATTATAGAATTGTGATAAATAAGGCCTTAATTCGGTTTGACGATGGGAGAGTTTACTTTAAACTTAATTTTGATTCAGGTGGTAGACCGACAACTAAGGAGGGGATTCTTTGCATTCGGATGTTGAATACCTTAAGTAGTTTTTCCCCACTTCCTGGCGGGTGTCCTTTCGTTAGCGCTTTGTAGCGCGGTCTTGTGCGCAAGCCATACTTGTGCGTTGTAGTAAAGAGATTTGTACTTTTAATCTATGAGCAGAAAATACAAATTTCATGACAACGATAAATTCTATTTTACTTCCTTTGCAACGATTTACTTGATCGATGTTTTTGTAAGAGGAGCACAGGTACGCCTGACACAAATCTAAGCTGCATACCTGCGCCAACAGAAGGAATCTATATAGAAGAGAAAAGGATGATACTGGGAATGGTTTTCAGCAATTTATTCAAGGTAGTTTTTATCATTCTGAGAAAGCTGTTAATTATATTAAAGGACATCCCAATTCCAAACTAATAACACGATAAATTTGAAAATATAGATAATAAAATTCGCTTGATGATGAAAAAACTTTGTATATTTTTTGGAGTTTTGATATCCACAAGTGCATGTAAAGCTCCAATAGATGATAGCTATATTAATAAAATTTGTGATAATTTACAAGAAGTTAAAATGGATACATCAATTAATTCGTTAAGCTATGTAAGCTCAGTGTCCGATCAATACTTGGGAATTAAGCCACTTATAACCCCTTCCGATACTTTTTTATTGAGAATTCGCCATGAAACGGATTCAAGTGTAAAGCTTTTAGAATTTAAAGATTATAATAACCAATACTCTATTGTTGTATACCAGATTCCTATTGATCAGGAAAGCCAACAAATAGTTTTTAACAAGTCTATGGATAATATTACAAATTATGAAACTAGATATGATCAGATATCAAAAGGAAATAAATTTATTCAACAGTTAAAAAAAAATAATCTACTAATATTGCCAAGTTGTAGAGACATTCCAGGTTACCCTACTTATGAACATACTACACCGACATATATTTCGAATATTCACGTTTCATATAAATTCCTGACCATGTTGACCCACTATTCCTGTTCATGTTGACCCACCATTCCTGCATGTTGACCCACCCATAAAAATATATTTTGGTTAGGTTTATTCTTGCATGTTGACCCACCGCGATTTGGCGGGCAGTCCCC
>JBBSBD010000356.1:0-5625 GCA_038251675.1 Chitinophagales bacterium
TGTTGATGGTGTGCCGGCGGATATGATTGAAAAACTAAACCTGCCGAATTTTGATGCAATTAAAAATACAGGTGGTTATTCTAAAGCAATAGTTGGCGGGGAGAAAGGTGGCTATTCGCAAACCCCCACTATATCCGCGGTTGGCTATAATAGCATTCTTACCGGCACATGGGTAAATAAACATAATGTGTGGGGCAACGAAATAAAAGAACCAAATTATAACTACACCAATATTTTTCATTTATTAAAGGACCAGTTCCCACGAAAAAGAATCGGCATATTTTCTTCGTGGCAGGATAATCGCACAAAACTTGTGGGCGAAGGGATGCCGGAAGCTGGAAATATAAAATTTGATTTTAAATTAGATGGGCTCGAACTGGATACTATAAATTATCCGCATGATGAAAATAGTGATTACATGCATCGCATAGATGAAAAAGTTGCTAATGAAGCATCGCAAAACATTCTCACATTTGCTCCTGATCTCTCCTGGGTTTATCTTGAATATACTGACGATATGGGACACAAATATGGGGATGGCCCTGAATACAATAAAGCCATTTCCTACGCGGATGAGCAAGTGGGTAGAATATGGAATTCCGTTCTGTTAAGGGAACAAAATTATAACGAAGACTGGCTCGTTATCATCACTACCGACCATGGGCGAGATCAAGCAACAGGAAAGGGACATGGAGGACAGAGCGATCGTGAGAGAGCCGGCTGGATCATTACCAATGCAAAAAATCTCAACAATCACTTTAAAGAACAAAAGAGTGCTATGGTAGATATTATGCCAACGATTGCCCGCTTTATGAACATTAAACTTTCTGTGCCGGTTGCCAGGGAAATTGATGGAGTTCCGCTTATCGGTGATTTGTCTATAACCGATCCGGAAGTTGAATATGAAAATGGAAAGGCAAAAATTACCTGGAAAGCGGTTGACCAAACCGGCATGGTAAAAATATTAGCAGCTCCTACTAACAATTATAAAACCGGCAGCGAAGACATTTATACTTTACTAAAACAAGTTCCGGCAAAATCGGAAAAGGCAACCATTGACCTTGATAATACACCATCTTCATTTTATAAAATTGTGATTGAAGGCAAGTGGAATACGGTGAATCGTTGGGTGGTGGCTGATGAGAAGAATAACGTTAGTAAAAAAATTAATTAAATATTTCCCTACTTCAATTCTTTTACGGCATCGTCGCAAATCCAGGCTCTGAGCGCCATACAGGTTAACCACAGAAAGCTACCTGAATGTAATTAAGCAATCGTTGATAAGCATAGTTAGCCCATTGATGATTTGCATAACGACAATTGAGGTAGTGAAACCAGAAACAGAAAGTTGTATTGGCACAACGACAATTGAAAAAAAAGCTAAGATTAAATTGTTGAAAATCGATTTTGCAGAATTGGATGAGTACCATAAATTTAAGTGTAAGCCGCAAATTAAACAACCAACCTCACGATGCGAAAATTCCTACTAATCCTTAATACTTTCTTTTTGACAAGTTATGCAAAAGGACAAGACAATATAAAAAAGTATGTACAAGAAAACACGATTGAAATATCATCCATAAATCCTGACTCAACAAATTTTTCAGATTTAGAAGAAATTGGTAATGCTATCGACGACGCAAAAGTTGTAATGCTTGGCGAGCAAGACCATGGCGATGCAGCCACTTTTCTGGCGAAGACCCGGCTCGTAAAATATCTGCATCAAAAAAAGGGATTTAATGTTTTAGCCTTTGAAAGTAATTTCTTTGGTTTGAACTATGATTGGGATTTGGTCAGGACTGGGAAAATGAATATTGACACTTTTATTTTAAGTAATATTTATCCAATTTGGACACAATGTGATGCATGCGAAGAACTTTTTTATAAATATATACCGGCAACTCAAAAAACAAATAATCCACTTCAATTAACGGGCTTTGATAATCAAATGTATTCTGAAAATATTTTTTCAGTTCTTGATAGCATAATTCAAAATATAGATATTCCAATTACAAGAACGGTAGAATACAAGTCACAAATATTTCCACTCATCACTTCCTGGTATAAATATTCAACGCAGAAAGATAACGATACAACTAATCAAATTATAGGCTATTTATCAGAAATCAAAAATCAAATGCTTCAGAAAATTTCTTCTGATAATTTCTGGGTTATGGTAGTTGAAAACCTGGTACAGGAAAATATTGAGTTTCAAAATGTCGGGAAAGATTATTGGAGAGAAACCAATACAAGAGACAAGCAAATGGCGCTTAATTTAAAATGGCTGAGTGAAGTAAAATATTCAAAAGATAAAATTATTGTTTGGGCACATAACTACCACGTTTCAAAATATGCCGGGCATTATCCTGAAAAATTTCTTAATGCTGCAAAAACTATGGGTGGCATTTTTACAGAAGATTCAAATGGGTTAAAAAATACTTACGTAATCGGTTTCACATCATACGAAGGAACTGGGGGACGAATAAACTCAAAGATTTACAACGTAGATAAACCAGAAAAAAATAGTTTTGAAAATTGGATTGATAAAAAATACAAGTATGCTTTCGTTGACTTTGAAAAATACAATTTGTCCACCTCAAATAGCAATGACGATTTCTATATGTCGGGTTCTGTTAAAGTCCCGTATCATAAAAATCAGAAAGCTCAATGGAATCACATTTTTGACGGAGTATTTTATATAAAAGAAATGTATCCATGCGAAAGGTGACCCATCTGCGGCTTACCCACGCCTTTGTTCGTGTCCCACGACCCACATTTTTAAACAATAGAATTACATTTGAAGATGAATGGAATTGATCTTCGTAAATCGCACATGGATATTGGTAAGGTTTATTTTTGGACAGCCACTATAAACAATTGGCATAAATTATTAGAAAAAGATGAGTTAAAGGAAGTAATCATTTCGTCGCTGAGATTTTTAATGCTCAATGAAAAGATAGAAATATATGCATTAGTAATTATGCCCAATCATGTACATTTTATATGGCAATTGATGCAAATGAATGGCAAAGAAAAGCCCCATAAGTCATTCCTAAAATATACGGCACATGCATTTAAAAAATACCTGCAGTTACATAAACCCGATTTACTAAAGTTATACAGTGTTGCTGCGGGTAATAAAGAATATGAATTCTGGCAAAGGGATTCATTGGCATTTGAACTACTAAAAAAGCAAACTATAAAACAAAAGATCGATTATATTCATTATAACCCTGTTATGGAAAGATGGAAATTATGCAAAGAACCTCCGGATTATCATTATTCATCCGCAGGATTTTATGAAAATGGGATTGGTCATTTCAAGTTTATAAAACATATTGGAGCAATTCTTTGATATGGTTCGTTATGGTTCGTGGGACATGAACCAAGGCGTGAAGTTCAAGATTTTAGAAAGAAGTTGGCAACAGGCACGGATGCTTGCGCCAATGTTGTGGCATGGCCTGGTAAGACCCCGGCTGCATAAAAGCCGGCGCAAAGCAGCCGCCTTTACCTGGTAAGTTCTTGTGTTACAACCTGCCCCCCAAAAATAGCCTGCAACGCATACACACCCGGGGGCAATGCGTACAGCCCATCCATATATTGTATGCTGTTTCCGTTGCTCACGTTCACTTGCATTGTTTTTATTAATTGCCCGGATATATCGCAGAGTCTTAAAGTAACTTTACCTGGCTGTGCCGTATTAAGGCTCACTGCAATTTTGCCTGCAGCAAACATGGGCCGTATGCTGGTTACAAACGAGGCTCGATTATTTACTTTTACCATTATAACCGGGCTATAACTAAAGGTACCCTGTTGGTCAATAAGTTTTAAGCGGTAAAACAGGTTGTTGTTATTGGTGCAAAACCTGGCTGCGTTTACATCTTTGTATTCTTTTGTATTAGTTGTGCAGGTTGCTGTAAACGAAAAATCAGTGCCATTGCTGCTTCGTTCAATTTCTATATGGTCAAGATCTGCTTCGCCTGTTGTTAGCCAGTTCAAAAAGGCATCAGCATTTTTACCTGTTGCGTTAAAAGAAATCAATTTCACGGGCAACAAAAAATTGTCCTGCTTAATATTTACGGCAATGTGAATTTCGGCCTGGTGCCCTGTAGCATTCCAACTTGTAGTGACACTTGCAGCGCCATCTTTTTTACTAATGCTGTAATATCCATAGCCTGCTCCATCACCGCCAAAATCCAATCCTCCCGAGCTTTTTACGATGGTTTGACCAGAGCCCGCTACCTGCGAACCTGACAATGTGCTGTTCCATGAATCAAAGATGTCATATACCAGGTCGCCGGTGGCACTGGTAACAGTTAACGAACTGGAAGATGAATTGGAAAGTCCTCCTTGCATATCCGAAAACGGAGTTGTTTGATCCGCTTTTGCGAATGCCGACGCTGAAATAAACCTGGTAGTATTACTGGGCCCTGTGCTGGTAAAAACGATGCTACCGGCTACGGGTACTGCAATATCACCCAGTGATAATGTATAGATGGCATCTACAGCAATAGAGCCATCTGTCACTTCTTTGCGTTCAGTCATTGCGGTGCCATTAAACGTAACGCCGGTAATATTAGTGGAGGCGCCGTCTGAAGCAGTAACCAGCAATAGCATTTTATTACCCGCCGGTACCGTAAAACTCGCGATTGTATTAGATTGGCTGGCAGAAGCCGGTGTGCCAACCGGCGTTACCTGGGCTGTAGCAGTAAAGGGTACGGTAGTTAAAATTAAAAAGGAAAGTAGAACGACGTTTGCAGCTACCAGGTTTTTAAGGATTTTCATTGCAGTTACTTTAAATTGAATGCAAAGCTAACAATGTAAAAAAAACGGCATGTTAGTGAAGATTCGATATCATCGTCGAATTTTTATCACAATAGACGTAGATAAAATACGACGCCGTACAATATAAAAGCGGATGGCGTTTATCGGCTGAACCTGCTCCTGCTGCAGGTGGATACTCACGCCTTGGTTCGTGTCCCACGAACCAAATTTTTAAACAATAGAATTACATTTGAAGATGAATGGAATTGATCTTAGTAAATCACGTATAGATATTGGCAAGGTCTCTCGAATCAGATTAACAATTAAAAGGACAATCAATGAACAATCGACGCAGTTTTCTTCGCATTTTCTTCTTGCTTACTTTCTTTGGGGTTATGAACCTTTTAGCCATGCTAAGTAGCCCCGCTTGGGCGAACATTCGAGGGGTAGATATTTTGCGCCTCATCGGCTCAGGTATGTGCTTTGGAGGTGCACTCATTTTTTTGTGGTATATTTTTCGAGACCGTAGCTCATCCTGAAGACGAGGAATTTCCCAAATAACGTATTCCCAATTGTTCGGCCCCTTTTTGAGCGTCCGCCCAATGTCATTTAGTTAAGGATTAAATAGCTCGTCGATAGTTTGTAAATGTTTGATATTTACCTCTCTTTCTTTTTGGTAATGGCCTTGGTGGATGCCTGCCAGGCCTTACTGGCTCTACGTTTTTGATAAATAAATTTTGTAATTCTTTAAGGATCTCAAAATTATTATCGGACTGAATAAACAGTTTGAGTATCCTGTTTTTTAATGAAGCCCAACTTATATTTCGGTTTATTTTATATTCATAACGCCTAGATGCAGAA
>JBBSBD010000357.1:0-5623 GCA_038251675.1 Chitinophagales bacterium
AATACATAACATTCCATCAACCAGTCCCTGCTCAAACGACAAACTATTTTGCGTATGTGTCATGTTGTAGCCATGATTTTTTAATAATAAGGATATCTGCCCGGCGATTGTGTTGTGAGTGGAAACGATAAACGATGTGGGAGATAAGGGGCCATCATTTGCAGAAAGTATTTTGTCTAAAAAGTTCTTAGTGTGAATACAACAGCCCATACTTGTGCCAACAATAATTGCATCGGGTTGGCTCAATCCCACCTGTTCAAGGCAATCCATCGAACAGGCGATGGACATTTTCAAAACCTGGCTCATCCTTCTCCTATCCATTGCAGGAATGAAAGGGCCATAGTCGGGCGTTATAAGTTCAGACACCGGCTTCAATTCCGAAAGCTCCAATGAAAATCCTTTGTTACGGAATGTTGGTTGATGCGATATTGTTGACGAAGCTGTAATATACATTTAGCAAGCTTTACCAAAAATTAAGCAAGTACAGTTTCCCCCGAAACCAAATGAATTTGAGAGAACGTAATCAACCTTCATGCCTGCCCGAAAAGTTGTTTCGGGTATCATTCCTGTTTCTATCATGGGAGTTGAAAAATTCAAATTTGGAAGCGTTGCCTGTGCCTGCAAGGATTGCACGCAATATACAGCCTCAATAGCACCTGCTGCGGCCAATGTGTGCCCGGTAAATCCTTTGGTGGAACTAAAGGGCGGAATATTATCATTGAATACATTTTTTATGGCTATTGATTCTGATAAGTCATTATTCCCTGTGCCGGTACCATGCGCATTGATATAGCTTATTTTTTCCGAAGTAATATTCGCTTTGGTTAACGCATCTGTCATTGCGATGTAAGCACCTTTGCCATCTGCCGAACTCGCGGTTTGATGAAATGCATCCGAAGCATTATTCCATCCCGACAATATGCAGAGCGGGATGTTTCCTGTGATGGAAATACTTTGTTCACTTTCAAGAACGAGGAATGCGGCGCCTTCACCCAGGTTTAACCCCTTCCGTGATTCATCGAATGGCTTGCATATATCGGGGTCATAAATATTCAGAGAGCTGAAACCCTTTATATCGTAGAGTGCCAGCGGGTCGCAGCCGCCGACCATTACCCTGTCAAGTTTATTTCCTTCAATGAGGCGGGCGCCCTGCATAATGGCATTGGCACCCGATGAGCAGGCGGTTGAAATCGTACCAATGTATCCTGATATTCCTAATTCAGAAGCCACTCTTTCTGTAATTCTGCCATTATCAAAGGTCATCAGTTTATAGACGTTTGATGACTCGTTATTTTGAGTTTCGAAATAATATTTTTCTGTCCGGTCTAAGCCCCCCACCGATGTTGAGGATATCAATCCCGTGCGAATATTGGGTTGGATATTGTTTTTTCCCCACGCCTCCTTTGCCGCAAGAAGGGAGAGAAGGGTCGTTCGTGAAAAATCTTCTTTTGGAAGGCCGAGCATTTGAATAATTTCCTCATCGGTTAGCTTTACCTCACCAAGCATAAGATTATATACAGATGACTTATTAATACCGGTAACTCCGGCTTTTAAGGAACGAAGATTTTCTTCGGCATCTAAACCGATAGCACTCACAATACCAATGCCTGTAACAAATATTTTCAAGCGTTTTTAGAGTTTTCTTCCTGTATATATTCTGCCATTGTGTTAATGGAAGCAAGCACTTTTCTCCCCACCGTTTCATCCAGAATTTTTACACCATGATATTTTTCCATTAATACAACGAGCTCTAACGCATCAATGGAATCAAGTCCCAGCCCGTCTCCAAACAACGGGGCATCATCCTCAATATCTTCCGGCTTCATCTCCTGGAGATTTAATTCTTCAATAATTTGCTTTTTAAGCATGTCTTTTATTTCCTGGATATTCAACATATATTTTTAAAAAAATAATTGCGCTTTTTAAGCTAAGCTCCCGCCAGTTTTATTTCACATTCAAGAAGCTTCTTCCCGTTTGCATAGTTTTCACCCCGCATTAAAAACATATTTTCCAATTGAGCTATTAAAATAACGGTAGTCTCTATCGTGTCGTTCACTGCCGGCAGATCATACAATTTTAATTTTGAAATGCCGCCGATAAAACCCTCAATCGCTTTTTTGCCGGCAACCATTTTTGTCAACGCTAAACCTGCTGAACTACTTTGCGCAATATTTTCAATAAGCCCAAATTCCCTGAGTACTCCATTTTCAATAAAGATATTATCGGGTAAGATTTTAAAATCTGTTTTGAATTTTTCGTTAGTAGCCTCTACAAGATTATCAATCATAATGAAGGGTGCCCGCTGGGGAATATAAGATTCTATATTTTCTTTGGTAATTATCATCAAACAATATTAAGAATATAGCCCACCATTAATATTAATGACTTCTCCTGTAATGTATGCCGATTTTTCTGAGGCGAGGAAACTTACTAAATGGGCAACTTCCCCAGGTTCTCCAATTCTTCCGGCAGGAATTAGTTTGGTATATTTTTCCATATCCATGTTTTCAATCATTGCAGTATTAATGAAACCGGGCGCCACCGCATTTACAGTAATGTTCATTTTGGCAACTTCCTGGGCAAGCGCTTTAGTTGCCCCGATAATACCCGCTTTGGCAGTTGAATAATTTGTTTGCCCCGGCACACCTCGCATCCCGGAGATTGATGAAATATTGATAATCCGGCCCGTTTTATTCTTCATCATTTGCCGGATAACATTTTGTGTAACATTAAACATGCCTTTTAAAGAAACCGCGATAACATCATCCCAATTATTTTCAGGCATCCACATAAACAATCCGTCTTTAGTGATTCCGGCATTATTGACAAGAACTTTAATGAATGCTTCGGGATTGCTTTTCTGCCACGTGGTAATGGCTGCATCAACCGCCGGTTTATCCTCAACTTTGAATTTCAAAAGTTCCCCGCTTCCACCTTCGCTGAAAATTTTATCGAGTGTTTCCTGCGCTGCAATTGTATCTGAAGAATAATTTATTAAAATATGCAGATGGTAATCTTTGGAAAGTTGAAGAGCAATTGCCTTTCCTATGCCTTTCGAAGCTCCCGTAATCAATGCACAATTCACGGTTCTGTTTTAGGTTTTCGTTTGTTTCCCTGTGCTATTTTCACTATCCCGAAAATAGATCCCCCTGCTATAAGGGCCCCTAATATAACGGAACCGGCAGTTCCACCCAGGAGTATTAAACATATACCGGCGCATGAGGTTATGACAAGGAGTACAATTAAAATAACTGCCGCGGCACCTGTTACACCTGCCGCCGCAAGTCTTTTCTTAATAAGATTCATCATTTTCTGCTTTTGCCTTTCGAATCTTTTCGCTTTTTTTTCCGCTTTTAGTTTTTCCTTTATTTCCTTTTTGGAGAGAGTGGATGGTGTGATTGTTTCCTTGTCGTAGATCGTGTACGCTGCAAAAATTGCTATATTAGAATTAGAGGATTCTTCAGCCGAAGGCTGTCCGTAATTTCTATCATAGACCGGCTCAGGGGCTGCATCATTGAAATCTCCTAATGCGCTATTGTCCGTAAAAATTGCTTTATCAACTGTTCTAACGGCGTGAGTTAGAGTAGAATTGGGATAATCGTTCGCGACTCTATTTCCAAATACTGTCATCATAACAAAAGATGAAAGTGCGATACTTATATAGGACAGCCTGCGTCTGTTCACCTTTGTCGGTATAGCTATTACATTGCGCTTAGGCAGGAATGGGATTGATAAAAAACTGGTGATGATGATAGCGCTAAATATATAAGCTGTGGCGTTAGAAAATTCATAACCCATCTCCCTCAAATTATAGCCAGCAAAAATTCCAACTGCCATTAGCACTAGTTGCAATACAGTAATAAGCACCTGAGTTTTTCCGGGATTATTTTTTGCCCACCTTGTTATTTTCATGACTGTTCGCCTGTTGAGATGGATAACACCCATGATGGCAAGGGCCATTAATGAGGTTATTAAATAAGTGAGCCCGTCTCTTATGAAGAGTATACAGGCAATAATTACAAAAACCACCAAAGCAGAAAGTATCGTGTTCTTTTTCATGGCAGAAAAATTTGTTTTGACCCTGTTAATAAATATGTTTAGTGGGTAAGATTATCCTGTGGCTTTTGCGGCAAACAATTTAGACAGTTAAGTTATTGATTTTAGATGATAATTTCCAATCCCGGCTCAATTTGCTTTTCCAGGTCTGTTTCGTTGCTTAAAACATCTTTCAAAGTTTTCCCGCAAATTACATTGCATGCCAGTTCAATGTCATTTGAAACACTGTTTGAAGCGCCGCGGCTTATTGCAGCTAACGTTACCCCGGTGCAAAGTTGATCTTTATATTTAGTCGAAAGCATTAGCAATTGTTCAAGGCCATCTTTCTCACAGCCTCCTACATAGCCACATGCTATCCCAACTCCTCTCCATAAGTCAGCATGCCTTGATAAATGAAAAGGTTGCATTAGTTGAACGAGTTCATTCCCGTTGCCTTTGCTTATATACCATAAGCGCCTGCCAAGCCCCTGGTCAAAGCCATGCAAATCCCGGTCATTAATTCCATCCGGGATCAATTGGCCTTTCACAGTCTTCCTTCCTTTAAAAAGTCCATTGTAATAACCCATACCGTCATATACCATCAGCCTTGTAACGGGCTGCAGGGATTCAAGGTAAGGGGTTGGCGAGATTTCAGTTTTAGCAAATGCCCAGCCAAGCCCAATGTCCATGTGAAATGTATGAGCCTTTGTGGAACGCAGGTAAAATGCTTGCCAGTTATTCAATGCTGTGCCACTAAGCAATTTCGTTAGTGCCATCTCCATGGATGCGCTTTCGTAAGCAACCGAACGAAACACAGGAGGTTCAGCATCGAGAAAAGTAATCAGCTCTTCCAATTCATGTTTTTGTTGCATATAAACCTGTACACCAAGAAATACTTTTTGAATGTATTCCATATTGCCAGAAATAGTATTATGCAAATTCATTTTTGGGAGTTTTACTATTTTGCAACCACATCTTTGCAATATCAATTCTGATAGATTCAACAACGGGTAACGCATTTTGAGTCGCTGATTTTTTGCGAAGCTCATCTATTCCATCATCAATTTTCATGTTATACGGATCCACTTTCATGTCAGCTGGTGTGTCATGTAGCTGGGCACTCACTAACCTGAATATTTCCGCTGCAATTTGTTCAAGTATTTTTAAATTAGATTCAATCTTGTGAATCAATTCAACAGGTTTGTACCTGAGGCCAAGCTCCGTGTGAAATTTATGAAGACAGTCTAAATCAAATACGTTCCGCTGATAGCCGGCGCATGGCTTAATATTATGTTGCGCCCAAGCACGAAAAAGTTCCTGCATCCTTTCGTTTAGTTTTGCAAACCTGTGGCCAATGCCGGTATCGGAAGATGAATACTTTTTTAAAAAATCAATATCAGTATAACTTTTATTTATAAAAAGCACATTGGGTATAGCCCAATAAGATGCCCAATCCCAAACTATTTTCATCAGCATGATTTGGGTTTTACCGAAGACACCATACATATTTCTATACAGATTGATCCAGCCATTGAGCAATTCTTTATGAGCCAGGTCATAGATCATCGTTCGCAGCTTCGTGTTTTCC
>JBBSBD010000358.1:0-5592 GCA_038251675.1 Chitinophagales bacterium
CATCATATCTATTTGTGCCAACGCTCCCAAGGCCTTTTCACCAAATGTTGCTTAAACTTCACTCATCTTTTTACAACACTTATTAGTTTCAATTACGAGTTTTGATATCGTTTTTCTTTTTTAGGTATTCTTCCAAAGTTATACGCACTCAATTTCTCAAATTCAATTTCATTAATTTTACTTCTTAAAAAAAGATATGGCAGACAATAAATACGATTTCGGAATGGTGGGCCTGGGGGTAATGGGGAGCAACCTTTTAATGAACATGGCGGACCATGGCTTTGCAGTTATAGGGTATGATAAAAACCCTGATAAAACTAAACTATTTGAATCTTCTGCTACCAAAGGGACAACTGTGAAAGGTGTAAATAACCTAAAGGAAATGGTTGATCAGTTGAAAGTACCCCGAAAAATTATGATGCTTGTTCCGGCAGGTTCTCCGGTTGATAGCGTAATAAATGATTTACTTCCGGTTTTAGATCAAGGAGATATAATTATTGACGGAGGAAATTCACATTATATTGATACTTTAAAACGTATAAAATTTCTACAGGACCAGGGATTTCATTTCATGGGTATAGGGATTTCCGGTGGTGAAGAAGGAGCCCGCAAAGGCCCAAGTATTATGCCGGGAGGTGATAAGGAAGCCTATAAGTTGGTCGAGCCAATATTAAAAGCCGTGGCGGCACAAGTAAATAGCGAACCCTGTGTAGGATACCTTGGTAAAGATGCGGCGGGGCATTATGTAAAAATGGTCCATAACGGTATAGAATATGCGATAATGCAACTGATAAGTGAATGTTATGATCTTATGCATAACGGGCTTGGTTATACAAATGAACAAATGCATCGCGTATTCAAAGATTGGAACAACGGCGAAATGAAATCTTTTTTACTCGAAATTTCAGCCGAAATTTTTGAAAAAAAAGATGATAAGAAAACAAACAACTACCTGGTCGATATGATTCTTGATAAGGCGGGGGCGAAAGGTACCGGTAAGTGGACATCACAAGAGGGGCTTGATATACCAATGCCGATACCTACTATCGATTCCGCAGTAATGATGCGCAACCTGTCGTCTCTCATAGAGGAGCGTAAAGAAGCTTCTGTATTATATAAAACCACGTACCAGAAAATTGATGAGGATAGCACATCCGTTGAAAGCTTCTTAAAGGATGCTCTTTTTTTTGCGACTGTTATTAGCTATACACAAGGACTGGCTTTGCTTACAAAGGCATCAGAGGAGTTGAAGATGGATATCCCGCTTCCTGAAGTAGTGAGCGTATGGAGAGGCGGGTGCATCATACGCTCTGCCTTGCTTGATCTTTTCAAAAATGCTTATAAAAAGCCCGGCTTGAAAAACCTGTTATTAGATGAAAAGATTGCAGATGTTGTGATGCAAAAATTGGATGGAATCCAAAAAGTAGTTTCGAAGGCAGCTCTATGTAACTTCCCATGTGCCGGTCTCATGTCATCATTAAATTATTTCAATGCGTACAGAAGAAACCTATTACCAACGAACTTGATACAGGCTCAAAGGGATTTTTTCGGTGCACATACCTATCAGAGAATCGATGAGGAAGGAATTTTCCATAGTGAATGGGAAACTTCTTTATAAAAGATTTAATCTAAAAGACACAAATCAAATTAATGTTAGACTATAAAAAACTATCCCCATCGCTCGTTTTCATTTTTGGCGGAAGCGGAGATCTTAACTATCGAAAATTAAATCCCGCATTATTTAATCTTTTTATAGATGAAGCTATGCCCGAAAAGTTTGACATCATAGGCATTGCCCGGTCAGAGTATCCCAAAGATGAGTATGAAAAGCATCTGAAAGGAGGCATTGATAATTTTTCAAGAAGAAAAGGCACTGCTGAGAACTGGAAAGTTTTTTCAAGCCATCTCAGCTACGTTCAAATGGATGTAAAGAACTCTGAAGAATATAAAAAAATTGAAAAAATCACCAATGATAAAGAAGCAGAGTATGGTGTTCACCCCAACATCATTTTCTATATGGCAGTAGCTCCGCAAATTGTACCGGATATCGTTAAAAATTTAGGAGTGCTCAGGTTGTGCGGGGATGTTAAGTGCACACGAATTGTTGTGGAAAAGCCCTTTGGATATGATCTGGATAGCGCCATGCAGATGAACCAGATGTTGAGCGAATATTTCGAGGAAGACCAGATTTTTCGAATAGATCATTACTTAGGCAAAGAAACAGTTCAAAACATATTGGCGTTGCGTTTTGCAAATGCCTTATTTGAGCCTATCTGGAACAGAAATTATATTGATCACGTTCAAATAACTGCGGCTGAAACAGTCGGCGTTGAAGGACGTGGAGGATATTACGAAACAAGTGGAGCGTTGAGGGATATGGTTCAAAACCATATTTTGCAATTGCTTTGTATGATAGGCATGGAAGCCCCTGTATCATTTGAAGCAAATGAAATACGTAACAAGAAGACTGATGTTTTGCTTGCACTTCGTAAAATAAGCAAAGACCAAGTGCAGGAATATGCGGCCCGCGGCCAGTATGGTGAAGGATGGTTGCACGGTGAGGAAGTACCAGGTTACAGGCAGGAAAAAAATGTTGACCCAAATTCCAATACCGAAACCTTTGCAGCAGTTAAATTTTACATAGATAACTGGCGCTGGCAGGGAGTTCCATTTTATGTGCGAACGGGCAAGCATCTTCACGAGAAAAACACCTCGCTTACTATACAATTCAAGCCGGCACCTGCTTTTGCATTTCCAAAGGAAGCGGCAGAGACTTGGCGGCCAAACAGGCTGTCAATAAGCATCGCTCCGGAAATGGATATATGCCTGCGCTTTCAATCCAAACGCCCCGGGCAGGCGATGATCCTGAATCCTGTAGACATGATTTTTAATTATAAAGATGAATATGATGGTGAAGAACCAGAAGCTTATGAAACACTTTTATATGATGTAATGGATGGGGATGCAACCCTTTTTATGCGTGGCGACCAGGTCGAGGCCGGCTGGAAGGTGGTGATGCCTATTCTCGAAGTTTGGAAGGCGCGTAAACCCCAGGACTTTCCAAATTATTCACCGGATTCGTGGGGACCCGAAGATGCTGAAGCGCTTATTGCAAGGGACGGACATAATTGGGCAACGTTACCTGTTAAAAAGAAAAAGAAGAAATGAAACTAAACGTTTACGATTCAAAAGAAAAATTGAATGAGGGATTAGCATTGTGGATATGCGACCTCGCAGAATCCGTTTTGCAAAACCAGGAATATTTCACTTTGGCACTGTCTGGTGGAGAGACACCGAAGGCGCTTTATAAAAAATTAGCCTCAGAGCAATACCTTCAGAAAATCAACTGGCAGAGGGTACATGTTTTTTGGGGTGACGAAAGATGTGTGCCTTTTGAGGATGAAAGGAATAATGCAAACATGACCTATGCAAACTTATTAAATAATGTAGATATGCCACAGGCACAAGTGCATAAAATGCGTGTAGATATAGAGCCTTCTTTTGCAGCAAAAGATTATGAAAATGTTTTGCAAACTTATTTTGAGAACACCCAAAATAGTTTTGATCTTGTTTTGCTTGGCGTAGGTGAAGATGGCCATACACTCTCTTTGTTTCCCGGATCGCCGGCAATTGAAGAAAAGCAAACATGGGTAGGCGCTGTGTATAACGAGAAGCAAAAAATGTATCGGATTACCCTTATGCCCTCAATAGTTAACAGAGCGTCGCATATTGCTTTTGTGGCAACGGGGAAGAAAAAATCGGAAATATTGCATCGTGTTATAGACGGGCAATATGAGCCCAATGTTTTGCCTGCTCAAATAATAAAACCTGTCGATGGAACTCTCGATTGGTTTTTGGATAAAGAAGCTGCAGAAAAGTTATCGAAGTAAAATAATATCAACGGGAAGGAAAGCGTTTTTTGTATTTAGATATTCCATAAATTATTGAGTGTGATGTTGAGTGAAAGAGTTTGGGAACCGAAATCTACTAAAAAGGAAATAACATTTTTAATATCCAACACATAATTTAGTTAGTAAAAAATTATGGTAGTAAATGGATGTTTATTAAATCCATTTTAATAACTTCAACAAATTTTAATTATGACACTATTTGGCTTTTTGATACTCCTTCTGATAGCTGCAATATGCGGTGGTATTGGGCAGTCAATTGCAGGCTACGATCTTGGCGGCTGCCTTGTTTCAATCTTCGTTGGGTTTATTGGAGCTTATATTGGCCTTTGGGTTGCAGGGAAAATGGGTTTGCCGCATTTTTTTGAAATTAGCATCGACGGTAAGCCATTTCCTATAGTCTGGGCTGTTATTGGGTCTGCAATATTCACTTTTATTGTTGCTTTGTTGCGAAAGGCGTTTACAGGAAGATCCTGAATATTAACGGCGACGATTTTTTTGCTTTTTTTCAGTAACTACAATCTGTGTAATTTAAATCCTGATGGTATTTCATTTTACGCAATAATTATTGCGCCCAAGGAATTTCGAAAACCATCCATTATATTTGACCTTCACATTGTTTTAAGAAAGTATGTTTAATCTCATTTTATTTGGCCCGCCGGGTAGTGGCAAGGGTACGCAATCAGAGAAGTTGATTGCGAAATACAATTTAAAACATCTTTCAACAGGCGATCTTCTAAGAAGCGAAATTTCCCGTAAAACTCCTTTAGGTATTGAAGCAAAAAAATTCATGGACAAAGGCCAGCTTGTTCCTGACGAGGTGGTCATTGGGATGATCAGTTACGCACTTGATGATAACCCTGATGCAACCGGATTTTTGTTCGATGGTTTTCCGCGTACCTCCACGCAGGCCCAGGCCCTGGACAAGCTCCTCGAACTAAAACATACGTCTATAAATGTTATGCTCGCTCTTGATGTAACGGAAGAAGAACTTGTAAAGCGCCTGGTAAAAAGAGGGGAGACAAGTGGCCGTTCTGATGATAATAATGAGCAGGTGATTCGCACAAGAATTGTAGAATACAATAAAAAGACATCACCCGTAGCAGAATATTACAGAAAAGCAAATAAGGTGGTAATGATAAAGGGCGAAGGGACGGTGGAAGAAATTTTTATGGCGCTTACAAAGGAAATTGATATGAGGATGAAGAAAACGAAAAATTCGCAATAGCGGATGCAGATAAATGAATACGACAAAAGAGGCTTTTTTAAAATTAGATTTCATTTTGCTTTTAAAACATTTGGGGGGAGATGAAAAAGGAGAATGGGGTATAATGAACTCTCAGCAAATGGTTGAGCATTTTGCTGATGCTGTAAAAAATGCAAGCGGTAAACTAATCCTCCCAATTCTTAATGATGGTGAACGCTTGCAAAAATTTCGTGATTTTTTGATTAGCGAGGAACCTTTCAAGGAAAATACTAAAAACCCTTTGATACCTGAGGCTGGAATTGAACTGCGTCAGCCAGATATGACTTCCGCCAGAAATAAATTGCAAAAAGAATTAGATTATTTTTTTGAGACATTTGCTTCAAACCCTGAATTGCAAACAAGCAATGCTTTTTTTGGACAACTTGATTATAAAATGAACATCCAGTTACTTCATAAGCATGCTTTACATCATTTAAA
>JBBSBD010000359.1:0-5565 GCA_038251675.1 Chitinophagales bacterium
ATATCCCATAATCGGGATGTTCCATCTTCTGAAGCGGTAAGGATTGATTTTCCATCAGGAGAAAACGCAACTGAATTAATGACTCCATTGTGCCCTGTGAATTTTGATAAAATCTTTCCCTTTTCATCCCACAAAATAGCGGTGGAATCGGCCGATCCGGTAACTGTAAATTTACCATCCGGAGAAAACGCGACTGCATTCACCGCGCCGGAATGGCCCTTAAATTCCTGTATAAGCTTACCATTTAAGTCCCATAGCCTTGCACCTTTATCAAGCGAGCCCGTTAAAACCGATTTTTCACCTGGTGAAAAAGAAACAGCCATCACAGGAGATGCATTTCTAATTTCACGAAACCCATTTTTTATTTTCCATAACCGGAGTGTATGGTCCTGTGGAGTCGCATACATTGACACGGCCTCTCCTCCACCTGTGAGAACTGATGAACCGTCCGGGGAAAAAACTGCGGTAACCCAGGTAGGATTTCCTTTAAATACTTCGAGCAAGTTACCGTTCAAGTCCCACAATGCGGCGGTCTTATCCCACGATCCGGTAAGAATAAAATTACCAGAGGGGGAAAAAGCTATAGAAATTACTGCATCGGAATGGCCTTTACATTCCCGGGCCAGCTTACCATTCACGTCCCACAGCTTTGCAGTGTTATCCGCACAGCCCGTAAGGACAAACTTCCCATTAGGGGAAAAGGCTACCGAGTAAACTTCAGCATTATTTTTAAACTCACGGACTAGCCTGCCTGCAAAATCCCAAAGCATTGCTGTTCCATCATACGACCCTGTAAGAACTAATTTTCCATCAGGAGAAAAAGCCACTGAGGTAACCTGGCCTGAATGCCCTTTATACTGCTGAATCATTTGTCCATTTGTATTCCATAGCCTTGCAGTGCTATCAAAATAACCTGCCAGTATGTATTTGCCATCCGGAGAAAATGTTACTCCTTCCACATAAGAATTTTCTTTACACTCGGCAACAATAGCTCCATCCATGTTCCATAACCTTACCGTTCCATCTCTCGATCCGGTAGCTATATATTTTTCACCGGGGGAAATTGCGGAACAAAAAACCTGCGAAGGTTCTTTAAATTGCCTTATAGGTCTCCCGCTTAGGTTCCACAATCTCGCGGTGCTGTCATCTGAGGCCGATAGAATATATTTTCCATCTTTGGAAAAGCTGACCGAGCTTATAGTTTGATTGTGGTATCCTATAATTTTATAAAAAGAATTTTCCCTGTATATTTTATAAGCAGCTTCCATGGCGCCTATATCATTTCTTTTTTGTATGGCGGCGTTTGCAAGTTGCAATCCTAAAGTGGGATCATATTCGGTTGCGCTCTTCGCTTCTGATAGGAGGTAATTTGCCTCTGCAATTTCTTTTTCGTTCACTGCGATTTTTTCCTGCTTAATGGCATTATCCCTTTCGATTTGTGCTGTATCTTTTTGGAGCTTTGCAATCAATGCAGAAATATCCGCCTGGCGTCGGGCAATCACTGCGCTGTCTCTCTGCTCCCTTGCTATTTTACTTTGTAAAATGGCAAATTTTGCACTGCTGTCTGCCTTGTCCCTATTTTCTTTAGCTTCAATAGTTTTCTCATTTGCCTCAATCCTTTTCTCATTTGCAAACCAGGCGGCACCGCTTGCTGCAATCAATAAGAATGCAAGAAGCGCGATTGCCGCATTCCTTATCCTTATTACTTTTCGGTGAGCGGTCACCTCATCACCTGCAAGGTCTTTTGGCTCTTTACCGTGCAACTGCGCAGCCAGTTTTAATACTTCCTTTTTAAAAATGGGATTGTTGAGCGATACATCTTCATCGGTGCGTACAGACCGGAGATCAATATAAAAAGGCTCTTCTTTGAATTTATTTTCAAGTACATCCGGTAAAGAATTTATGTCCTTATTTTGAAAAGATTTCGCAGCATCATCCCAGGCTATGTCGCCATCGGTTAATACAATTAGTAATTTCTCAATGGGCTTGTTTTCTACCCAGTATGCAACTTCCTTTATGGTCCACTTTGAAGATGCTGATGCCGGCGAAGCCATATACACCATGTACTCCGATTGTGATAGCGCTGTCTCTATACTCGACCATAAGTGAGGGGCAGCGCTCAGGCTGTCTTCATCGCGGAAAATATTTAAGTAACGCACCTTGTACCACGGCTTGGCAAATTTTTCCAATGCAGTCTGCAAGGCAGGCGCTAGTTTACCATCTGCTTTATGGGAGTATGAAATGAATGCATTATACATTTCAGTTTGTTCGTTTATGCTTTAAGCAAACTTTCCTGAAAATTAAATTATTGGGAAGAAATATAAAGAACTTGTTTACAATTAAAACTAATTAATTCCATCTTTAAAAAGATTTTTACACCCTGAAGATCACCACAAAAAGTTTTGCTTTTCATTTTAATTGACTACTTTTTAAACCAACATTTATTATTGTTGGCCTATTTCAAAAAGCTCGCCATCATACATTTTATCTAAAGTAACTTCAAAACCTTCTGTACTCAATATTGCGCCTGTCTCATTCTTAACTATGTCGCCATTCAATTTTTTTATTGCGTAAATCTTTTCTAAGTCCAGGTAGTTAATGGTAACCAACCGCTTTGCCTCCCGGGAGCCTTGCCTGAAAACGCCTATGATACCTCCCTTTTTTGTTTCAGTATTGATGCGTTGGAACCCATCCCACATTCCATCTTTTGGTTCGCCGAATCCAGGTAAATCCTGCCGGAAACTCATGATGCTGTATTGGTTTTCCATCGCCTGTAGCCAGTCTGCGTAATTCCGGTATTTCTTAAAATCAGTTGCTGTTAATTTTCGCGGATCACCTAACATAATGGGCAATGCGCCTGCCAATGACTTAATGTGCAAGTCCCATGCAGTGTCCTGCATTTCGGGATTGCCTATCACCAGTGCTGTTGCAGGTATTGCAGGAGATCGCCACCATGCCATATTCCTGATGCGCAGATCAACTTTTGCCTCCGGGCCGTTGAAATTTGATAACCAGTTTCCCTCTGCATGTTTCAACATAGCATAGTCAATCAGTTGCAGGCCGCCCATAGTTTCAAAGGTGCAATCGATAAAGAGATCGGGCTTCGCGGCATGCAATTCATCAAAGAGACGCCAGACCTGCTCATAGTTTGTGTATAACGATTCGTTATGGTCTTTATGGCCCGGGTGAGTAGTGGCATAGCAGCCTGTTTGTTCTTTTGTAAAACGGTATGGGCTGGTGACAACCGTAAAATCAAGCTTCATATATTCCAGGCCGTGCTCCAGTGACAGCTTCATTAAAATGTCTTTGATATAACCATACCAGCCAGTACCGAAACAAGCCGTACGCATAGTACTATCTTCCGTATGAAGGTTGGCAGGCAGGCCTTTTTCATCCAGCACAAACCATTCGGGATGCGTTTTGAAAACCTTACTTGTCGATGATGCGCTGCCCACACTTATCCAAAGCCCGGGTTTCATCCCTAATGATTTTATATAGTCGAACACAGGCTTCAGTCCATTAGGAAACTTCTTCTTATCAATCACCCAATCGCCATAATTCTCCTGCCAGCCATCGTCAATTATAAACTCTTTCATCCCGGCGCTAGCAGCAGATTTTGCCAGTTCCATTACCAATTGCTCATTGATATTTTTTTGAAAGGGCACCCAGGTATTGTAAACAAAAGTTGGCTTTTCTTTTAACTCAGAAAGACGAATGCCCATGTATTTTCTTACAAAATCAGGAACGGCAGTATTCAATATTTCATCAGGATCTTTGTGGTCATTATATACCATTGTAAATACGGAAGGTGTGATAAAAACTTCCCCTGCCTTTAGATATTTCCTGAACGGAAATCGTGCGTCCTTATGCGTTAGCCCACTGCATATCGCGGGCTCATTCCAAAATACAGATGTATGTTTCATAACGCCGGATGCTTCGTTACCGATCACGATGCCCTGTTGCCAGTCGCTGTTGTGTACCGTAACTAGAGCATCCTGCATGTTACCATCGTACGGACCAATAGAACGTCGTCTGCCATAATCGTGACAAATCCAGCTAAATGTTGTTGCCCAATAATTTGTCACTTCAAATTTTTCCACATCTACCGACTCTATTTGTATTGTTTGCGGGGAAAGATTTTTTATAATAAGGTTTTTACGAATTACAGGTAAGGCAGGGTAGAGCAAAAACTGTATAGTGAGTTGTATTTTTCTATCTTCACTTAGCAAGGTTACTGCAACTCCATCTCCTCCTCTTGAATCAATTTGACTTTCTATATTTTTGAACGACCAGTTACCTCTTCCCGAATAAATTCTATTGTTTATTTCAAATTGAAAATCGGTATTGGCATTAGTCAAATACAGAAAATTACCCACCACAGGTTTGTAAAGAGTGGTGATAAAATTTCCAGTTCCCGCAGGCAAATGAATCGTTCTTTCAACAACACCGTTATTTAATTTTAATTCAGTTTTTGTCCATGTGGCAAATGGCTGCGCAGAAATAAAAATTGCTGAAAACTGTAAAAGGATTATTAAGCACGCGTGTTTCATAACAAATTTTGTTTTAGTATTCCATTTCATAACATTGCATTTTAACTCGTTTACCTTAACCAGTTATCTTTTTCAAAACGTCCGTAACTACCTGCGGAAAAATCCTATCAATAATTTAGAACGTGTTAATCTACTGTCCTTCCGTTAAATACTACAAAACTTATAACCAGCATTCATTTTGAAAAAAGTATTTGTGCCATTTTCGCCCCGGGCTTTGATATTTAAAAATTCATCTACCCTGTTTAGTTCAATATGGATAACTACCTTTGGTGTTTCCTCAGGATTCAATATTTTAAGAAACTTACATTGGCTAACTGTAGCTAGTTTTAAATTTTTAAATAAATGTTTTTCTAATAACTCATGAACTATCTGCATCTGAATCACAGCCGGCGTTACAGGATGACCGGGAAAGTGCCCGGAGTACACGATGTGGCCGGCGTTTAATTCAATAGTTGTGATAAAGCCAACTTCGCTAACGGAGGTTTCGAGTACTATAAACAAATCATTTAAAAGTTTCAAAACTTAATCGCTTTTATTGTCGAGTAGTATAAGTCCTAAATTTTCCGGAATTAAATTATTGCACACCAAAACTTTTCTTATTCCTTCACCAAATATGGGGTGTTTTCTATGCGATAAAATATCGATTCCATAATCCATAGCAAAGGCGGAATTTGTAAACCAGGTGCCTGTAATTTTTTGATAATCGAATATTTTACTAAGTCCAAATAATATTTTTAGTTCCTCTGTTTTCTGTTGCTCACTGTTGGCATATAAGACCAGGTCAATTTCTTCGATTAATAAATTATTTGAATCGAGGAATTTTTTGATTATAAATAACGAATCATCGATCAATCCAAAACTTCCCACATCAGCCAGTGTAATAGAATCATGCTTGCCTTTTTCATCTGACAATATAAAAAAAGAGGCTCCGCAAGTGAGATGAATATTATTATTCCCCAATCTTTCTTTGATATTATATAGCGAGTCTTCTTCTTCATCTGATCCGCCTACCAGC
>JBBSBD010000360.1:0-5518 GCA_038251675.1 Chitinophagales bacterium
CAAGACAAGCCTTTAACCAATTGTTTGAAAAGGAAGCACTGCCCATGCTTGACAAACGGGGGATTAAAGTTGTGTTGTATGGTGCATCTCTACATGATAGTGATTCGTACTTTTTAATCCGGGCTTTTAATAGTTTAGACGAGCGGCAGAAAACAGAAGATACTTTTTATGGCAGCACTGAATGGAAGCAGGGGCCAAGAGAAGCCATCCTTGCAATGATTGAAAACTTTACCACTGTAGTATTACCTGTAAGTTCGATACAAAAAATATCATCAAAAATAAATAACATGACTACCGATGTATCTACACAATCTGATAGTGCTGTATTGAGTGCCATCAACAAAAAATTTATTGATAACTTTTTTAATCAGGATGTGCTGTCTCACAATAAAATCATCCATAAAGATTTCGTTTGTATAGAAAGCAATGGAAATATTGTACCGAGGAATGTATATCTAAAAAACTGGGCTACTGATTTTGATAACAGCGGATATACCTCTTTTTCTTACAAGGATGAAGCCATTCGCATATTTGGAAACACCGCATTGGTTAGGGCTAAAACTGTTTATACAAAAATTGTAAATAAAAAATTGATAACAGGTTATACCATTTATACAGATATTTATTTAAAAGAAGATGGTGAATGGAAATGTGTGCAGGTGCAAATAACGCGGGTAAAATAATTTTAAGTAATGTGACAGCGGATATTAAAATATTCTAACAATGAAAAAAATATTGCAATCAGGCAGGTACTTATTTGGCATTGCCATTATTGGCTTTGGGATTATTAATTTAATTACTGGAAATTTTCCATTGGCGTTTATGCCTCCGATTGCTTCATCATTAATACGGGTAGTAGCAGTATATGGTATCGGTATAATTTTGGTTGCCACAGGCATTTGTATTATAGTTAATAAATTTCCTAAAACTGCTGCTACAATAATTGCTATGCTCTTTTTGCTGGATTTTATTTATCCGCAATTAACCCAGTTGTTTTCGAATTTCAAGAATCCAAATCAGTGGACAGTCACTTTGGAAATATTAGCTCTTTGCAGTGGGGCATTTATTTTAGCCGCATCATTAAAAGATGATTTTCAGAAACCAATTATTTCAAACAATACAATTTCGAAAATCAGCCAGGTTGCCCGTTACACCTTCGCAATTTCATTACTTGGATTTGGCATTCTTCATTATATGTATGCTGATTTTATAGCCACATTGATACCGGCATGGATGCCAGCACATTTGTTTTTAGATTATATTGTTTTGTTTGGCTTCTTTGCAGCAGGGCTAAGCATTATCATAAATATTCAAAGCCGGTTAGCAACTTTCTTATTAGGTATTATGTTCCTTATTTGGGTGGTTACGCTTCATCTTCCACGGTCAATCGCAAGCCCTTCAATAGTGGCTGAATGGTCAAGCTTATTTATTGCGTTAGCAATGAGTGCGGTAAGCTTTATTATAGCGAATGCTATTTTTTGGAAAGAAAAAGATTTGTAACTATTCAGTGCCCAAAATAGCCATTATTTTAAAAAATCTTTTAGTTATTCACAATTATTTTGTGGTTTTGAAAATTCTGTTTTTTATGCCCACATTTAGCATAAAATAGACTGATTTTGTGTATTAAAACCCTGTACTATATTGGGTTTTGGCCATTTATAATGTCATCTTTGTAGTTCATTCCCCTCCCATAATGGACCTGCATTTATTGATAAAAGTTTTACAAGAAACAGTTTCGGCCCAATCAAAAATGATTGCCGCATTAAAAGATGGCTATGCCATAACGGACAAGTTGATTGAGGCGCAAAGTTGTCAGATAAAAAACTTAGAAACAGAAATTGCGCTTTTGAAAAATAAAAAGAACAGCAATAATAGTCACCTGCCACCATCAAAAGATGAAAACCGTGTAAAGAGGAATCAAAGCCTGCGTAAGAAAACAGATAGAAAACCAGGTGGTCAGCCGGGACATGAAGGCACAACACTTGAGTGTAGTAACGAAATTGACGAAGTGATAAAACATAGCCCTGGATTTTGTAGTTGTTGTGGTAATGATCTAAGCGCCACAGAAGAAACTCTTATAGCCTCCCGGCAGATAATAGATGTGCCATCAATAGTGCTAAACGCATCGAACATCAAATATTTAAAAAGCAGTGCAGCTGTGGACAATCAATGGAGAGTGATTTTCCACAATACATTGCAAACCCCGTACAATATGGCCCTAATGTAGAAGCGTTGGTAGGATATTTACATACCAGGCAATACCTTCCCTATGGCAGAATGCAGGAGTTTTTGAAAGACGTAATGGGATTGCCGGTAAGTACAGGAGGCATCAATAATATCTTGCAACGCCTGGCAAGAAAAGCAACGCCTTTTTATGACAATATTAAGGAACGTATAAAACAAGCCACCTGCATAGGCACTGATGAAACAGGGCTAAATATTGATGGTAAAAAATACTGGGTTTGGGTATGGCAAAATAATAAACTAACCTATATATTAAGCTCAGATAACAGAGGCTTTAAAACAATAGAAGAAGCGTTTGAAAACGGATTGCCCAATGCTGCATTGGTACACGACAGATGGGCCAGTCATTTTCAAACAGATGCCAAAGCACATCAAATATGTATAGCACATTTATTAAGAGACCTCAATTATATTAATGACCTTTATGGTAAAAAATGTGATTGGGCTATTAATCTTAAAACTTTGCTTCAAGAAGCCATCCAACTTGAAAAAGAGCTTACCATAGATGATTATTATTGCCCAAATGTAAAGCGGCAAATACTCTTTGATAGATTAAACCAACTGCTCCTCTATCCAATGCACCAGGATTATCCCAAATCTAAAACACTGCAAAAAAAGCTATTGGCTAAGCAAGATTGTATACTATATTTTCTGTTGCAGCCCAACGTACCTCCCGATAACAATGGTTCTGAACGGGCAATACGAAACGTTAAGGTCAAACAAAAAATATCAGGTCAGTTTAAATCTGTAGATAGTGCAAACGTCTTTGCTATTCTAAGATCCATTATTGATACTACGATAAAGTCCGGACAAAACGTTTTAAACACCTTGTTTTTAATAGCTACTTTCGGGACTGAATAGTTACAAAGATTTGAATTAACGTAAATAAGAATTACTACAAATTTGGAATGAATACAAGGATGTCCTTTTCAAATAAATATCTCAATATTATCAGCCATTTTTTCAATATCATCCACAGATACTATTCCTGACACTGATTTATTGATTGCTGCTGCCAATGCAACTGAGGCTACCGACAAAACCGGCAATGGCCTGCTCGGTCTTATTTGTGGACCAATAATAGGGTCTTGTAACAAATTTTTTATCATTTCATTTTCATGAATGGTTTCTGGCTTTTCTTTTCCATATATCATGCCCGGTCTTAGAATAGTTAGGTCTAAATCCAGTGACTGGAGAAAATTTTCTGCTGCTAATTTATTTTCCATATATGTTTCCGGAGTTTCAGGAGCACCTGCACTGGCTGAGATGTAAACAAACTTTGACACACCCGCTGCCTTTGCAGCAATACCAGCCGTTTTTGCAGAAACATAAATCATTTTTTGATAGGTGATTCCAAGTTCTGGTTTTTCC
This sequence comes from Chitinophagales bacterium, assembly GCA_038251675.1. Taxonomy (GTDB): domain Bacteria; phylum Bacteroidota; class Bacteroidia; order Chitinophagales; family Chitinophagaceae; genus Ginsengibacter. The sequence continues at coordinate 3,616 of JBBSBD010000360.1, forward strand.
TCAATAATACCTACACAGTGAATGATAGCACTGCAATCAAATAAATAATCTTTCCATGTCTCTGGGTCAAAAACATCTGCCGCTACCCAGATCACTGTTTTGTACTCTCCATCGTTTATACCAGGCGGTGTACCGGACGGGGAAATGCTTACAACAGGAATGCCCTTACTGCTTGCAAGCTTGCAAACCTGTTTTCCAACGAATCCGCTGCCCCCCGTTACTAATATGTGTTTGATCAGTTCTTTTGATTCCATTACCTATTTATTTTTGGTTATTATCTAATTCGCTTTTTGAAAATTCAAGCAAGTTTCCTTCAGGGTCAATTAAATAAAAAGTCGTTTCGCCCCATGGCTTTGTTTCTGGTTTTCCTTCTGTTAAAAATCCTTGTTGTTTGAGTTCTTCATATACCTCGTCAATATTATCTACTTCAAATTCCAAATGAAAGGGTGGCTGCCTGTCTAATTTTACAAGATTTATTCTTCCCTTTCCAATGCTAACTTGGGCGATATGGCCAAGCTTGTGCAGTAGAACCACTGCTCCATTAAGTTTACTGTAATACTCCAGGGATTTTTCAACGTCATGTACATGGATGGAAAATCCATCAAGGCTAATTTTCATAATTTAGTTTTTTAGTTAAATAATCATTTATGATGTTTATTTAACGAAAGTAAAGCATTTATGATTTAATAAACCCATTATGATGTTATTTTTTTAATTTTACATCATAAATGATATAACTATGAACAAAACTGCTGAATTAGTGAGTATATGGGCCACTTACGAGCTTAGTCATCCAAAAGCTGAGATAGCTGATTTTTGCCGTTATTACATTACAAGCACTAAGCAAAAGCCAACAGAAGGTTTTCTGGATGGAATTGTTCCACCAGACTTGCAAAGTACTATGGCGAAGTTGACAGGCAGGATATACAAATTGCATCTTGGCTATGCAGTATCTGCTTTAAAGAAAATTGGTTTAAACACTTTTGATGAATTTACATTTTTGAATTCTGTGTATAAGATGAATGAGCCTATGAAGACAGAAGTTATTTATCAAAATTTCAATGAACTGTCATCAGGGCTTCTAATCATTGACAGGCTCAAAAAATCTGGCTACTTAACAGAGCAGGATGATAAAAATGATAAACGATCAAAGCGGTTAAAACTTACAAAAAAGGGGACTGATACTTTACTGTCCTGTTATAATACAATGCAACATGTTAATGAACTTTTTTTTAATGAAATGCAGGAAGATGATTTACAGCTTTGTATTCATTTGCTAACACCATTGGAAATTAAATTTTCTGGCTTATGGAAGTTGCATAAGGGTAAAGAGTTTACGGAAAATTACAGGGAAATTACAGGGAAAAATGTTCTATCGAAAACAAAGAAAAACTCTAAAAAAAAATAAAGCATTAATAGCTTACACACTTTACAGGATGCTACCTTTATTTTTTTCTTCGAAAAATAGCCCACGCACTTCATAAAGCCCTCACACTTTATCACAACCGCATTAAAATGTAAAATTTATTATTGTTTGATTGCGATAAGAACATCTGCACCAGCTTTTGCTATTTTTCCATCGTCCGTGGAAGCCGCTCCGCTCACTCCAATCGCTCCTATAGTTTTGCCTTGATAAATTAATTGAATGCCCCCTTCAACTGGCATCGTATTTGGCAATGCCAGTACTAAATTATTTCCTTTTGTTAGGAGGTCTTCATGAAATTTAGTATCGCGTCTGTAAGAGGCTGAATGCCTGGCTTTCGCAATTGCAATATCACCACTGGCATTAGTACTCTCATCCATTTTGGTAAAATAAATTAACTGCCCTGCTTCGTTTACAATTGCAATCGAAACAGTCCATTTATTTTTGACTGCACATTTTTCCGCACTATCTGCAATTTGC
>JBBSBD010000361.1:0-5514 GCA_038251675.1 Chitinophagales bacterium
AGTATTCGTGTCTTCAATGAGGAAGGTAGCATAATAGACTAAAAAGTATTATGTTTTTATTGTTTCGCCTTTTTTGAAAAGCTAAATAATCACAATCGGATTTATAATACTTAAAGTGAAAGAGAAGTTGTGAAAAATTTATAAGCTCATCATCTCTTTAAATTTAACCGCTTGCCTTCTGCTCACTTCAATTTTTTCACCGCCAACTAAATCCAGTAAAAGACCGCCGTTGAAATAAGGTTCAATTTTGTCAATCATCCGCAGGTTAATGATGTGCTTCCTGTTTGCCCTGAAAAAGACTTTTTCATCAAGCCGTTCTTCCAGGGCATTGAGAGATTTTAGAATAAGCGGTTTGTTGTTACCAAAGAAAACCTTTGCGTAATTACCTACGCTTTCAAACAGGCGCACGTCAGATAATTTTACAAACCAGCATCTTTCACCATCTTTCACAAATACCTGGTCGGACTCATGAAGCAGTCCGCGGTTGTTATAGGAAAGCAATTCTTCTTCGTCTTTTTGCCGAAGCTTTAATAAAGCATCAGCAAGTCTTTTAGGCTCTACAGGTTTCATCAAATAATCCAGGGCATTTACTTCAAATGCTTTTAAAGCATATTCATCGTAGGCAGTTACAAAAATTACATGGGGTGCTTTTTCAAGCTGCGTAAGCATATCAAAGCCGGTCTTTCCCGGCATTTGTATATCGAGAAACACAAGGTCTGGATTAAGACTTTCAATTTTTTCGATCCCTTCATTAGCATTTGCAGCTTCACCTATTACCTCAATTTCAGGGAATTCCTGCAATAACTTTTTGAGCTCATTACGGGCAAGGCGTTCATCATCAATAATGATTGCTTTTTGCATAACATCCAATTTTTATGAATTAAGAGAGATCGTTTTCAGGCAACAAATTATTCATTTGCTTTTAAATGATCAATTTAGTTTTATAATTCAATACGCAACAGGCATGCTTATTTTGGCTTCCACTTTATTCCCGTTAATGTTTTGTATTTGGAAGTCAGAATTTGTTTTATATAAAAATTTAAGCCTGTCACGTGTACTTTTAAGACCAAATCCTTCATCAAATGGTATTTCTTCAAGCATACCGGAGTTTTGCACTACCAGCTCGAACTGATCATTTACAAACCTGGATATCACTCTTACGGTTCCTCCGTCAATCTTTTTACTTATACCATGCTTGATTGCATTTTCTACAAGCGTTTGCAACATCATGGGTGGTACAGGTTGTTCCAGCGTGTCTTCATCAATATCCATTTCTACTTTCAATCTTTCTTCGAAACGCATTTGCTCCAGCGCAAGATAATCCCTCACGATATCAAGTTCTTTATGTAGGGGAACTGTCTCCATTTTTTCCACCTGCATGCTGCTTCTCAGAATATTAGAAAGTTCCGTAATTGCAGATCTTGCCCGCTGCGGATTTTCATCAACCAAAGCCCTGATACTGTTTAAAGAATTAAAAATAAAATGCGGATTGATATGAGATTTGATCGTATTAAGCTCAAGTTCTTTAACTGTTTTTTCAAGGTTTAATTTGTCAAGTTCATCTTTTCTGTTGCGCTCAAGGTAGTGCCATACCATGTAAAGTAAAAGCCATAATGAGATTAATATAAACGTGAGAATAATGTCCCACCAAAATCTTCCCTTTCGTTGCTCTTCATATTGCCAGGTTCCCCTGCTATCTCTGAACCAACCTGTGCTTTTCTTAATATTATCTGCCGCAACATAGTTATCGGCTTCTTTAGGATCGTTTTTATCAGCTAAAAAATATTGAGTGCCTGCAAGATCTAGCTGCTTTTCCTTGGCTATTGCCAGTTTCAGGTTCTCCCTTTTCTCGTACTCCACTAGTGAAGTACCGGTAACAAGGGCCGTGGATTTAGCCCCATAAAAACTGATAAGGCCAGTACAAGTTACTCCGGCAATAAAAAGAAGAATTACTCTATTTAGTGAAAATTTTATCCAGTTAATTTTCTTTAAGACAAATCGTAAAAAATGTGTAGAAGCTATAAACCAAAAAAATTCGATAAAAAGCGTTGTAAAAAAGAGGAATTTTTTTTCTGCAGTTTTTAAGTACATATCCGCTGCAAATAAATAAACAGTAACTATACTAAGCATAGTCCATCCACCCCAGCCTGATACCTGGCATATCCAATAACGTAGAGTTGTTTTCCGCATAACCAAAACTAATGTGAATTTAATGGTATTTTCAGAGACTTTTGATTAATGGCGAAATTGGATTGGTGAGAGGTTTAAGGTTTTGGGCATCTTAATAAGCTTTTAAGAGATTGAAGAGTATTTCTTAAAAGAATTCCTGAATGAAGGTTCTCCATTCCTTCCAATCTTTTTTATAACACCGAAGAACTGAAGCAGCTTTATTATATCATAAAATCTTTTGTAATTTGTGTAAACAAAAACTCCTGGAAATGATTACAGGAACTAACGTAACCATCATGGTAAAGGACATGGATAAATCCATAAGCTTTTACGAAAGTATAGGCCTTTCTTTAAAGAACCGCTGGGAAAACCATTATGCAATGATGGAAACAGCGGGGATCACAATCGGAATACATCCGGCAGGTGATAAAACGAATCTAAGTTCGGGTAGTGTCTCCATTGGTTTTATGGTAGACAAATGGGAAGACGCAAAGGCTTCGCTTGACAAAAATAACATCGACTATAAAACAGGTGACGGCAAATCGGGAACCTACTTGCATTTTCAAGATCCGGACGGTACAATTTTATATTTTGTTAAGCCTAAATGGTGAAACAGTTTCAAAAATCTTTGAGTATCACTAAAATTTAAACGTAGTACAACGCTTATGATGGAGCCGAAGCATGATGAAACGAAGATGAACTTCCAGGTGGAGAGGTTCATTACTTTCAGTGATGGAGTTTTTGCAATCGTTATCACCATAATGGTCTTTGAATTGAAAGTTCCCGAAATTCTTAAACCTAACGATGCCCTTTTGTGGAATAAGCTTAAGGATATGGGATTAAAATTTCTTGGTTTTCTTATCAGTTTCGGCATTGTCGGGCACTATTGGTCGGTGCATCATCGCATTTATGGTTATGCATTAAAATACACGACAGCACTGTTGTGGATCAACCTGGGGTTTTTATTAACAGTTGCTGTTTTGCCATTCAGTTCTGCATTGCTGGGAGACTACAGTTCACATACTTACATGCAACTTCCTTATGCCGTGTATGTGTTAAACATCTGCCTGGTCGCTCTTATGAACGTGTGGATGTGGGTATATATAAGCAATCCAAAAAAAAACCTTCTTACCCGAAAAATTTCTTTAGCAAGAATTAAGTTGGGCGTTTATCGAAGCCTTGTTATTCCTATAATATTTCTTATTTCCTTCCTGGTGTCCTTAATTTTCCCAATCCTATCCCGTTTTATGCTCTTGCTTATACCTGGGATATTGCTATGGGGCATGGGAGGCCTGGAAAGAAAAGCTGACCGCGACGAAGTGATCGAACTAAAGAAAAACACTGATATTAAAAAGGTGCCTGAAGACGCGGATAAAGAGCTGGTATAAACTTTGGAACAACAATTGTGTTGTCCAGAGAAAAAGTTTATGCCAACAGAACAATATCACGAACCAGCCAGTGAGCTAAGCCAGAAAACACGAACATTTGCAAGGATGATCCAGTCTTTAATTGAAGAAGCAGATGCCATTAATTGGTACGAGCAAAGAATAAGTGTCGAAAAAGATAAAGATGCTAAAGCGATTATGACCAATGCTCAAAAGGAAGAGTTTAAGCATTTTAGTATGGATCTTGAATTTTTGCTGAGACAAAAGGAAGATTGGAAAACTATGGTTAAGAACGTTGTTTTACAACCAGGTGATATTGTAAAGAATGCTGAAAAAGCTGAAGATAAAGTATAAGCAATCTCCAAAGCCTGTTTCATAGTATGTATTGATAATAATGGTGGGCTATTAATTTTTAATGCGGTGCTATAATAATTTTTAAGATGATGCGTTTAAAAATTGTATATCCGAAACCTTACAAAAACTACTTACTATGATCGTCAAAGAAATCGTTGTTGAGTTACTCATCGCAACACACATTTTGCTGTACATTCAATCGAGAATAGAAAGAATGAACCCCGGAGAATAAAAATCTTTTATTCACATCTGCCGGTAACTTTTTCTTTGCTGCACAAATAAGTCCCGGCATTATGGGCGATTTATTATCTTCCATGTCTATATTTTTTTAAAGAATGGAGGCCGTAACGTCAAAAGATACCATCCGGTTATTGCAAAAATTAAAGGCTGTTGTTCCAAATGCTTTTCATAACGGCAAGCTTGATATAGCACAACTAAATCTTTTGCTGACTGGCAATTTATTGCACAATGAAAATTTTGAACTTAACTGGCCTGGTAAAGTTGCTTCTTATCAACTGGCACGCTATCCTCCTGCGACAACTCTTATTCCTGTAAGGCAAGATTCCATAAACTGGGATACTTCGGAAAACATTTTTATTGAGGGCGAAAATCTTGATACCCTTAAACTTCTGCAGGAAAAATATTATAGCAAAATAAAAACAATCTATATCGACCCGCCCTATAATACGGGTAATAATAATTTTACTTATGGCGATAAGTTTTCCGTAACCTCTCGTGAATATCTTAGCCGGAACGGTACCAGCAAATTGTATGGCGCAAAAAGAAAATCTTTTTTAACTGCCAATAAAAGTAATGGCCACTTTCATGCGAACTGGCTTTCGATGATGCATCCAAGGCTTATTCTTGCACGAGAGCTTCTTCGGCCTGATGGAACTATTTTCATAAGTATAGATGACAATGAACTCGCCAACTTGAAACTATTAATGGATGAAATATTCGGCGCGGATAATTATATTGATATTTTTTGTTGGGCAAAATCAGAGACGCCGGCAAACCTTTCTAAAAAAAGCAAGAAAGTAATCGAGTACATTTTGTGCTACCAGAAAATGAAAACTTCTGAAAAATTTAAAGGCATCCGGAAGAAAACCATCAGCTCAAATGGATTGCTTAATCAATCAAATAGAATAAACACGCTCGTGTTTCCTGCCAATATCATAAGAACAAATATTGCAGATCAAAAAATAAAAAAGGGTGTTTATGGAACTGATAAGTATCACATCGAATTGCTGGAAAATACGGAGGTAAAAAATGGCTTATTTATTCAGCCTGTCTCTTTAAAAGCAAAATTTAAATGGACGCAACCAAAGTTGAACATAGAAATTAGTAACGGAACAATTATCAATATTCCTACCATGCGTTTCAGCCCTTCTTACGAGCGACTTGAGTATGATGCTGAAGTTCCGCCAAATCTTATTAATTCAAAAGTGGGCGTTGCAACAAATGAAACAGCCGGAAGCGATTTACAATTAATGTTTGGGGCTAAAATTTTTGATTTTCCTAAACCACCATCTCTTATCAAATATTTACTGGGCTTCTCCGATGATCCCGAAGGAGTTGTTTTAGATTTCTTTGCCGGTTCAGGCTC
>JBBSBD010000362.1:0-5486 GCA_038251675.1 Chitinophagales bacterium
GAGTCATTGTGTTTTTATCATCGATATATTTTATATAAAACGATTGCTCTGAAATATAACTTGCAAAACTTATTTTACCTTCTTTGGGAGCGAGCCTGAATGTGTATCTTATATCTACCCTGTAATCGGTGGCATTATCCAATATATCGTAAACAAGTTGTTTGGGAATTAATTCTCTATGTAATAAGGTTAGTTTGTTTGGATCGTATAAAAAGGATTCTGTTTCTTTCTTATTAATATTGAAATGAAGAACCTTGAGTGGAGAATACTTATAAGCTGGTAACATATCCGTTAGTTTGGTACACAAATATTACTTTAATTTAATTAAAGAAAGTACTTTTATTTTCTTCCACACTAAAACCGGTGCAATCAGGATTGTGGCAATCTCACAGTAAAACAATACCAGGGAGATTTCGTACGAACCGGGAATAAAAATTTTATTCAAAATCTTCTAAGGTTTCTCACAAAGAAGGGAGTGGTGGAATTGCGTTCTTGCGAAAAGTTTTCCCGGTGATACCTGTGCATTCACTAAGCTTACTTTTTAAACTCTCCAAAATGCCATAGTATCCCGGATGGGTCGTGCATGAAGCATTCTCTGCCCCAGTCATGTTCATGAATCGGAGTTAGTTTTACCCGTTTATATTTAGCTGCGAGGTCCAGGGCTGAAAGCTCTTTCCAATAACGGCTAACATCGTCAACTTCTAAAAAGATCATTGAATTATCTATCCAATCTTTTACATAAGCGTTTTGTAAATAAAATCCTAATCCTTCAGTTTTGAAATAAGACATGTTGTGAAACAAGACGCTTTCCTCGAAACCGAGATCGCGATAAAAACTGCGTGATAATTCAAAGTTCTCAGCCCCGATAAAAGGCCGAATTGATTTGGCTTTATGTTCCATTGTTTTCGTTTAATGATTCTAACGGCAAGGCGTGGTCTTTTGTTGAAAATGATGCTATTTAGTCGCGTACCAAATTTGTTATTGGCGAAATACTGGAATAACATCTGCCTTCTTCCCATTGAAAATAAGAAATTATGATAAATTAGAGTTTATTAACTACCGTAATTTTATATCAATGGTATTTTCTTAACCTGCCGGTTCATGATTCAAAACATTATATGCAAAAGACGGTATTTGCAAATGTCCATACTACTTAGCCTTGTTTCAATTGCTATTACAGTTTTCATAAATTTCCGTATCGCAGGAACCTACTTACGGGTGGATGGTAAAACACGGGCGCTTTTTGGACTTACCGAACTGTTAAGTTTTGGATATCAATACTACGTCGGGCTATTAGGAATTATCTCCTTGATTTTTGCGATGGCCGGTAGGAAAGGGAGCAGCAGAAGCGGTAAAAAATTTATCGATGTTCTGCTCTCTCTATTCGCAATTGCATTGGTGTTTGCGAGAGTTTGGAGATTGTTTATTTAAACCCTCGTTGCATGAGGCCAAATGGCAGCATAGCATGCAACTTTGGGTTTTGGTGTTTTTTACGAACAAATCTTTGTAATGCTGAACATTCGTAATAGGAGCAACGGCAGGATAGCAATAAAATACGGGTAATGTTTTACGAAGCGGCCGTGAACCTTTTTGGGCAGCCTGCGGTAAGGCGGGCTGCCGGCAAAGGCCTCGTTCTGGTGGTTTAATTATAAGGCTAGCTGTTTTTCCAAAATTAATTTTCTTAAGTTGATAAGGGCATAGCGCATACGGCCAAGCGATGTATTGATGCTGCAATTGGTTAGTGCTGCGATCTCTTTAAAACTCATATTAGCATAGTGCCTCATTACTACTACTTCACGTTGATCTTCGGGAAGCGATTCAATGATTTTTGCAACATCAACCTCTGTCTGCCTTCTTATGATACAATCGTCAGCACCGGCCTCTGAAAAATTGAGGCAATCAAAAATATCAGTGCCTTCACTTGTTCTGATCGCGGGCTTACGTTTGATCTTTCTAAAATGATCCATGCAAAGATTGCGTGCGATCATAATGGCCCATGGTAGAAATTTACCTTCTTCTTTATACTTGCCCAGCGAAATGGTGTCTATAATTTTGAAAAAGGTATCCTGGAAAAAATCTTCTGCCAGGTGTTTGTCTTTCACCAATATACAAATAGAGGTGTAGATTTTGTCCTTGTAGCGGTTGACAAGTATAGAAATAGCGTCAGCATTTCCTTCCTGATAAAATTGAATAAGCTGATCATCGGATAAATTTGTAAGGGATTTCATAATTGGTTTTTTAGGTTTGGAAAATGTGTAAATCCAATACAAAAATAAAGGACTGAACTGTGGGCATTAGTAGTAGTTGCAGAAATTGTTTTGTAGTAACTATGTTACAAAAAATTTAACAGGCACAAAGCAATAGAGGGGATGTTACAGTTTAGTTCCATTTCAAACTACAAAATGCAGGCGTTCATTTGTCAATAGATCGCTTATCAATTACCTTGATCAATAACTATAATTATTTTAATCAGACCTATGGCTAAAAACGCAAAAAACCAGGCTGGACTTAGTCTAGCCTGGTTTTTTGTAATGTGAATTAGTACTTATGAATCGAGGTAATTACTTAGCTGATTTTATTATTCGTTTGGAAGCGAACCAACTCCCTATTTGAACTTTTACAAGATAAATGCCGGCCGGCAATTCACTCACTCTTATGTTTATCTGGCTAAGGGGTGACGAGTGCACCAGTAACATTTGTTTCACAACCGCACCACCTGCACTTATAATATCAACTTTCATATTTCCACGTAATGGGTTATTAACCTCGAGCATAAATTGATCAGTAACAGGGTTAGGGAAAACCTTAACTGAAGCTGCACCGGTTAGTCCCGACCTTTCGTTAATCGCTGCGTTACCGGAAGAAGTGGAAGCGAAGTTCATGCTGCCTGCAAATCCCGGAAGGGAAATTCCCTGCTCAGTAATTTTGAACCCGTTGACATAATTATAGCTTGTGAGCGATGTTATACCAACTACAATTTGCCCCTGCGAGTTTGGAGTAATATTGGTAAATACGGCGGCGTTGGTCAAATTATTATAAGTATTGACAGTAACTGCCGAGCCATTTACCGTAAATATGGTGCTGTTGCCGAAACTATACCTGCTTGCGTAAAGATCAATACTATATTGCAGCGAGGTGGATAAACCAGATATGGTCAATGTTCTTGGCAGGGCATTATCGCAGGAATACCTGAGCACTTCCGGTGGCGCCATTCCACTTCCGTATGAAGTACCATTATCACTGGTGGTGATGCTGTTACTCATTACTGCTTTTATATTTGAAGACGTACCATCTGAGTAGTTAAACAAGCCCGATGAAATGTTTGTAGCTGTGGAAGGGCCAATATTCCAGTTATTCCAGGCAGCATTATTATAAGGATTGGATCCGCCATACAGATTCACATAAATGTATTTAGACGGAGATCCGCCAGTGGAAGGTTGTACAGTTAGCTGCATTTGATTAAAGTCGGTAGCCCCGTTATTATCTGTAACCGTCAGCTTGAAAACATATCTTCCCTCTACCAGGTTACTGACTGTTGTTTGAGGGCTTACCGGGCTGCCTATAACACTGGTGGAAGGACCCAAAACCTGCGTCCATGCATATGTTGTAATGGTACCATCAGGGTCTGTTCCGCTTCCGGTAAGAGTTACACTATTATTCGGGAGGAAGAGAATTATGTCCGGTCCGGCATCAGCAACAGGTGGTTGATTTGCGGTGGAAGGCTTCACGGTTAATTGCATTTGATTCAGATCGATTGCTCCGTTGTTGTCTGTAACCGTAAGCTTGAAAACATATCTTCCCTCTACAAGGTTACTAACCGTTGTTTGCGGACTCGCCGGGTTGCCGATGGTACTTGTGGAAGGCCCCAAAACCTGTGTCCATGCATACTTTGTAATGGCACCATCGGGATCTGTTGCACTACCGTAAAGTGTGACACTATTAGTTGGAAGTATAAGAATTATATCCGGCCCGGCATTCGCGACAGGTGGTTGATTTGCGGTGTTAGATTGTACAGTCAACTGCATTTGATCTAATGCGGTTGCCCCACTATTATCTGTAACGGTCAACTCGAAAACATATGTTCCGCTAACAAGGTTGCTGACCGTAGTTTGAGGAGTTGCCGGGTTACTTATGGTGCCTGTAGAGGGCCCGGAAACCTGTGACCATGCATATTTTGTAATAGTCCCGTCCGGATCTGCTCCGCTTCCGTTAAGCGTTGCACTGTTAGTCGGAAGTACGATAGTCACATCCGGGCCGGCATTGGCAACAGGTGGCTGATTTCCGGTTCCCGGCTTTACGGTTAGCTGCATTTGATTCAGGTCCGTGGCGCCATTATTATCTGTTACCGTCAACTTGAAAACATATACCCCCGCAACAAGATTGCTGATCGTGGTTTGGGGAGTTGATGGGTTACTTATGGTACTTGAAGAAGGCCCTGAAACCTGTGCCCATGCATATTTGGTTATTGTGCCGTCCGGGTCTGTTCCGCTTCCGGTAAGTGTTACGCTATTATTTGGCAGTACGAGAATCACATCAGGACCAGCGTCTGCAACCGGTGGTTGATTTACGCTGGAGGCTTTTACCGTTATGTTTATATCATCAGTGGCTTTAGTCCCATTATTATCAGTAACGGTAAGTCGCAAAGTATAGGTGCCTGCAACAAGATTGCTGAACACGGGATTTACAATTGTGCTGTTGCTTATACTAAACTGCGATGGCCCTGCTATTTTAGCCCAGCTATAGGTGATGGTGCCGTCAGGGTCGTAGGAGTTATTTCCATTTAGTTGTACCGAATTTGCAGGTAAGGTAATGGTTACATCCGTACCAGCATTTGCTATGGGCGGCTGGTTCGCGGGTGGTGCGGAGCCCCGCTTATATTGGAGCATCCAGGCGTATGCGCCAATGCCATAAGTCATATTAAAAGTCGAATCTGCGCAATTGTGTCCTGAGTCATTAAAAATAGTCATCTTAGCCCGGGGATTTGGAGGAACCGGTGCAGCATTTATCCCATTTACAAAATTGGTAGTGGTAGTGGGCGACACAGTGGGGTCTATCTTATTATGGGTAGCCCACACGGGTAGATTGGCCGCTGCAATGTTATTTGCCTTTGTGGTATTATAAGAAGCGGCCGCACATGTAGGAACTATGGCTGCAACCCGTAACCCGTTTTGAACACTTGCGCCAGGGTAATCCCAGCAAGTGCCGCCTCCTGAACTATTACCCGTGAGATAAATTCTGGACGGATCCGCTTTATAATGCGCAATTACGTATGAGATAAGATCGTCCACACCTTTAGGTGACGCATTGCTGCTAAATTGCGGGAGGATAACAATGAACCTGAATAGCTGCCCATTCACCGTTAGTGAAGAAGGGAATTTCCCATTTATAATCTGCCATCCCGGGCCACCCCAATTAGAAAAAACATAATCAAGCTGGGCCGCGGAACCATCCCCGTTTTGGCTCAGCCCCCCAAACGCAATAAGCAC
>JBBSBD010000363.1:0-5480 GCA_038251675.1 Chitinophagales bacterium
TAAAATTTTTTAAAGATTAATTATAAGAGTTTTGAAAGGGATTATAACGGTTATTATTTTATTTTTTGCATGCACTACAAAAGCTGGTGATGAATTTTGTGGCGTGCAGAACAGCGCTTTTAATGCAGGCGAAGAAGTTACGATGCGCGTGTATTACACAACATTGGGAATGTATGTTGCTGCCGGCGAAGCCAGGTTTACCACTAACCTTGAAAAATATAATGGCAAGACAGTTTACCATTGCACCGGCACCGGCACATCCTATTCTTTCTTCGACAACTTTTATAAAGTACGGGATAAATACGAAACCTATATTGACACTGCTACCATGCTACCGGTAAAATTTGTACGCAATGTAGACGAAGGAGGATACAAAATTTATAACAACGTAACGTTTAATCACAATGCAGGTACTGCCGTGAGCACGAATGGTGTTTTTAAAATAACATCATGCATCCAGGATGTAATCAGCTCTACTTATTATGCGCGAAATATTAATTTTAGTAAATACCAGCCTGGAGATAAAATTCCTTTCGATATGTTTTTAGATGATGAGATTTATCATCTCTACCTAAAGTATGAAGGTAAAGAAACGGTTAAAACAAAGTATGGAAAATTCCGTGCTATAAAATTTAAGCCGCTTCTTATAAAAGGAACCATTTTTGAAGGTGGGGAGAAAATGAACGTTTGGGTAAGCGATGATGCCAACCATTTGTTATTGCGGGCAGAAAGCCCGATTTCAGTAGGCACTATTAAGGTAGACATGATGGGTTATAAAAACCTGCGATACCCGCTTAAATCTTTAATAAGCTTTCGGTAATTAAATCTCACTCAACAAAAAAGTTTCTTTACTGCGTACCCCCTTTTCAGTTAGTTGCAGGTTACAACATTCAATAGCCGCATCATGTTCAAAAAAAAGTATGTAGTCGTTCTGTTGGGCCTCGATAAGAAATGATTTTTTTTCTTTGAGCGTTTCGAGCGGCCTTGTATCGTAAGCCATCACATAAGGTATCGGGATATGAGCAGTTGAAGGAAGCAGGTCTGCCATAAAAATTACAGTCTTTCCGTCATAATTTATTTGCGGAAGCATCATCGCCTCTGTGTGTCCGCTTACAAAGCGAATATTAAAATCTTTCGCAAACTCAGCTCCCTCTGTTACCTCAATAAAGTTAAGTTTACCGCTCTCTTTAATCGGTAAAATATTCTCTTTTAGAAAACTTGCCTTTTCCCTGTCATTCGGACTGGTAGCCCATTGCCAATGTTTTTCATTGCTCCAGTAGGTTGCATTTTTGAAAGCGGGTAGTAATTTATCATTAATTCTTTCTATGGATCCGCCACAGTGGTCAAAATGAAGATGGGTCAAAAAAACGTCTGTAATATCATTTTTAGTAAAACCATGTTTCGCCAATGATTTATCAAGTGTATCGTCACCATTCAAATAATAATGCCCGAAAAACTTTTCATCCTGCTTATTACCCATACCATTATCAATAAGTATTAATCGCCGCTCATGTTCCACCAAAAGACAACGCATAGCCCAGTTGCACAAATTTTTTTCATCAGGAGGATTTAATTTTTGCCACATACTCTTAGGCACAACACCAAACATTGCGCCGCCGTCGAGCTTAAAATATCCCGCATTTATAGAGTATAATTTCATCTAACTAAAAGGTTATCCTTTTTTTGTTTATGCAATGCAGAAATTAAACCAATTAACCCTATTGTAAAAAAAACAATAAGGGAGAGAACAGAATTACGCATGTTTCCGGTGTATTCTTCAATAAATCCAAAAGCCGATAATCCTATAACAATGGCAATCTTTTCTGTAACGTCATAAAAGCTGAAGAATGATGCGGTATCTTTTGTTACAGGCATGAGTTTTGAATAGGTTGAACGGCTTAATGACTGGATGCCTCCCATCACCAAACCCACAGCAACAGCCAGTGCATAGAAATGCATTTCAGTTTGCATATAATAAGCAGCTATGCATATAAGTACCCAAAAAATTACAACGCCAATAAGCACCTGCAAATTTCCAAACATTCCTGAAAGCTTTGACATGAGATAAGCTCCGGCAATAGCTACCAATTGTATAATAACCATTGTAATAATTAGGTTGGTGGAAGGAAGGTTCAACACCTTTGTTCCAAAATTTGCGGCAGCAAGCATTACAGTTTGCACGCCCATGTTGTAGAAGAAAAATGCAAATAAAAATCTTTTCAAAACCGGCATTTTTATCAATTGAACGAAGACTTTCTTTAGTTCCATAAATCCACCAGTAATAAAACTTTTTCTTTCGTTGTCCGCTACTGCCGGAGTTCCTTTTGGGAGGCGTTGAAATGTGATCTGCGCAAAACCGATCCACCAAATTCCTACCAGCAAAAATGTTAGCCTCACTGCTTCTCCCGCACTATGTAAAAAAGGAATTTTGTCCCAAAATAAAACGAGGCCGAAGCCAACCAATTGCATGATTACACTTCCTATATAGCCATACGTAAACCCCTTGGCACTTACGTGGTCCCTGTCTCTTTCTTCAGCAATTTCCGGCAGATAGGAATTATAAAAAACAAGGCTGCTGTAGAATCCGAAAGCAGCAGTCATCATACATATAATTCCTAAAGCAAAATATTGCGGCGTGAAGAAATACAGGCCGCTGCAGGATATAGCCCCCAGAGTACAAAAGAACTGCATAAACCTTTTTTTATTCCCTTTGTAGTCGGCAATAGAAGAAAGGATAGGCAGTGTGATGGCGACTAGTAAATAAGTAAAGGCCAATGCATAATTATACAGGGCGGTATTTACATAAGTCCTTCCGAAAAAATGCACCTGGCCATTGAATGGCGAAGCGCCTGTCATTTCCGTATAATAGACTGGAAAAAATGTGGTTGTAATTACAAGGTTATAAACTGAGTTGGCCCAGTCGTACATGGCCCAGCCATTTATTACTTTCTTAGAAGCAGTTTGCATGTTTATGATAATGATTGCTGAAAGTAATAAAATTTCAGGTTAAGATTACCCAATTTTTTTTCAAACCTATTCAGGAGCAAACGACAAATCGATAAAGTATTATTGCGAAAGATATCCTGTATAGATCATCACCAATAATATGATTCCTACAATAACTCTATACATACCCCAAATTCTAAAACCATATTTTTTAAGCATGGTAATGAAAAATTTAATCGCGAGAAGTGCCACAATAAAGGCGACGATGTTACCAATTGCTAACTGCTGTATTTCCTCCGAAGTAAAGCCACCATTTTCCTGGAAATATTTAAGCAGCTTATAACCGGTTGCAGCAAGCATCGTAGGCACCGCGAGAAAAAATGAAAACTCTGCAGCGGCACTGCGGGTGAGTTTTTGTTGCATACCCCCGATTATTGATGCAGCGCTTCGGCTCATACCGGGGATCATAGCAATGCACTGCCACACGCCAATAATGAATCCTTTTTTATACGAAACCTTTTCTTCAGAATCAACAGTTGGCTTGTTAAAAAGGTTATCTATAAAAAGTAAAACAATACCTCCGGCTAACATTGAGATAGCAACTGTAAGGGCGCTTTCAAGCATCGCGTCTATCTTCTTAGAAAATAAAAAGCCCAGTACGATTGCAGGAATTACTGCTATCAAAAGTTTTATATAAAACTTCCATTTGCTAAAATTGAAAAACTTTTTAGAATATAAAACCACCACTGCAAGTATGGCTCCGAGCTGAATAGCCACTGTAAACACTTTTACAAAATCTGTTTCTGTTACATGAAGTAATTTTTCGGCAATAATCATGTGCCCGGTAGAAGATATCGGTATAAATTCAGTGAGGCCTTCAACGATAGCAATAATAATTACCTGGAAAATATCCATACCCTGCAAGTTTTTTTGATAGCAAACATAAAAAAAGGCGATTATTAGTCGCCTCAAATATTAAAATAAAAATTATTTCGGCTTCTTCATTATTGCAAAAATTTCAATTACCAGGCCGGCAACAATTAATATGGGTGCGATGGTAATTCTCATTGGGCTGTAAACATCTTTATCGTTGAACACAGATGGGTTTACATTCTTGCCACCCGCCATTACAAAAAACCCAATAGCCATAACTACAAGGCCAATCAGCATCCATTTATAGTTTTCTTTAGCAAAAAGAACATTTTCTGCGGATGCATCTTTTGCCAAAACTTTTTCCCCAGGGCTTATTTTTTTTGAATCCTGTACTTTCATTTTCAATTATGAGTTTGCAATATTAAGAAATAAAAAGGCCACTGCATTAATACAATTCGTCAAGCTTCATTCTCAGGTATTTTAATACAGAACGATGGGTACTAAAAAGGGTAATAAATAGTCCAAGCATCAAAATACACGCGAAAATCAACAGCATATTTTTCGAATCATGTAAACCCCTTAAATAAGGAACGTAATTCTCTGCCAATGCAATAAAACCTATCATAAGGCCAATGGCAATTCCCGACGCTATAAGTCCATTTACGATCGCACGGCCATCGAGTGGCTTTGTGATGAACCACCGCGTGGCGCCAACCATCTGCATTGTTTTTATTAAAAAGCGATTACTGTACATCGCAAGACGAATCGTATTATCAATGGAAATAATTACAAATATGGAAAGAATGATTGCAACAACCAATAACACAACTGTAGTTGTTTTCACAAACTGGCTCACGCTTGCCACCGTTTCTTTAGGCGTCTGAAACTCGGAAATAGTTGTGGGAAAGTTCGCCATAAGATAGTTCTCTAGCACTGCAAGGCTGTCCTTGTCCACATAATTTGCCTTCACATAAAAATCTATGCTTTCCGGTAAAGGGTTGCTTATAGCAAGCTTTTTCCAGAGAGTATCATTTTCCTGGTTGTATTTTTCTATTGCTTTTTCACGGGTAGTATATTCAACATTTACCGCATAAGGCAATGCTTGAATATAGTTTTGAACCGTGTCAATCTGGTCTTTATCAGCGGTGCGAAGAATATAGGCATGCAACTGAATGTTTTCCTTGAAGTAATCGCCTGTTTTTTTAATATTCAAAAATATCCACCCCACTACACCAAAAAGAAATAATACAAGAGAAACTCCAATAATAGCATATGCATAAGATGGTTTACCGCGCTTGGTAGATGCTTTTCCGAATTGAGCCATAATAAGAAATGATATTTTTGTAAAAAACGACGATAAATGTAGGGGACAAAAATAATTGTTTTTAAGCAGGTTTAGTATTTTTGCCCGCATTGCTTCTAATGCTAATGTAAAATACACTTATCATTACGGCCAATACTTAAGTAATGAATAACAAATCTTTCACAAAAACATTAGCCCGCTGATGAGTAGCTTTCAAATTATTTTCTTCCAGGTTAAATGCAGGTAGAATTTAGGATCGGGCAATAGTTCAACAAAAATCTCAGAATAAAAGAATGGAATACAATTACAGGAATATTGAAAAAAAGTGGCAGAAGGAATGGAAAGAGTCGGGTGTGTA
>JBBSBD010000364.1:0-5474 GCA_038251675.1 Chitinophagales bacterium
GTGGCGCCGTTTGCGCCGTATTGTCAGGTGGTGATTTTTCCTCCTTAACAGCAAAACACCTTTAAGTATGCATTTTTAGTGGCGCCGTTTGCAGTGAAATCACTGGCGCTGATTGCAGTGAATTTAGTGGCGCCGTTTGCAGTGTAATAGTCAATTATATGGAATCTATTGAAAGATTAGAGATGAAAAAAATCAGATTAGGATGTTTAGATAATTACTCTGAGAAAGTAGAAGGCAACCGACGATTATCAGCAGTAATACTATTAAATAACCCAGAAATAGCTGATATATATAAAAGTAAGGTAGACCAGGTTATAGCAGAGTCTGAATTTTTCCCGCAGGAAATTCCTTGTTTAAAATTTGAAAACAAAGATGAAATTTTAAAATATCTTGGCTATCGTCATATTACTGGGATCAAATCATGGAAATTTCTAGAAAAGGCACGTTACTTAAACAAACTTAAAGAAGATTTATATAATAATGCTTCTTTAATAGCTGCAAGCCGAGAGATTGCAAAAATGATTGGAAGTCGAAAAGATTATGTTTTAAGAGTCTTAGTTGGTTATCAACTGTATGATGTTATTGAAAGAAATGGATTTTACAAAATAAAAGATCTAGATGATACCAATTTTTATTTTAACTACATTGCTGATAGCTTAAGCCGCTCTAATATTGAATCGTTTCTGGGTGTCGATTTAGAAAAAGAGAATCCAATAGAAAATATAAATTTCGATAATATAAAAGAATGGACAAGATGGCTTTTTGATAAAACCTTACCTAACAAGATAATTGGAGATAGTGAGAGTCTAAATACATTAAATAAAATTATCGCTTCTCCTTTAGCATTGAAGGCTTTCAGAGAAGGTGAAAAATTATTTACAGCCATTGAATTTACCGACGAATATGATATTCAATTTGAAAAAGCAGTCAGAAGTGCGCTGAATCAATTAGAAAAAGCTGATAGTTTGACGACAAAAGTTAAAGCACTCTATCCTAATTTGTTGGACGATCTCAAAGAAATAAATAGAATAATTAGGAAAATAAAATCTGTAAAAGACGAAATTGATGCTGGTAAATTCGATGAAGACCTGTAACAAAAAAATATTTGAACAATTTCGCTCATTTGAAGTCAAAAAGCCTAATGAAGCAAAACATAAGACGCAGATTTATGCTGATTATGTAGAGCTGATTTGCTTATTTTCTAAAGACTTTATATCAAAGACAGATGCTTTGGATAGACTCATTGATGCTGGTGAAGAATTTGATATCGAGAATCCTGCAGATGGAGAGATTGGCCTAGTTGAATCTCAAAAAAACGATAAAGCTGAGGGTTGGATTAATGCGATTTTTGAGTATATAGAAGAACGTAAATTACTAATATACAAGAAAGACTATCCATTTGAAACATTTAGTGAAAAAGGCATTAAACTTATTGGTACTAATATACTTACGGAACAGCAGAAGTTGTATTTGTATTTGCTTATTGCATCTTCACTAAATTCTTTTATGAAATTGAATAAGGAAATAACACTTGAATTTGAAACACTTTCAGAAATCGCATTAAAGGCTTATCTCCCTCCTAATGCGAAAGTGTTCGGTTTTGGCAGTAATACTAAATATAAAGGTAATGCACAAACAAAAATAAAACAACTTGCAAAAGATATTAATCTGGGCATTAATGAAAGAATTATAAATCAAATTCCATCTAAAAATACAAAAGAAAAAGGGCTAGATATTGTAGGCTGGCTGCCTTTCGAAGATAATAATCCAAATACAATAATTATTTTAGGTCAAAGCGCATGCGGAAAAGATTGGTTTGGTAAACAAATTGAATCATTTAGATATAACAGATTTTATAATGAATATTTACAACCTTTTACTCATGCCATGTTCTTCCCATATGATTTTAAAAATAAAGATGGTGTTTTTGGCTTTGATATAGATTTATATAATAACAATATTGTGTTTGAACGTAGGCGTCTTTTAAACCTTATAAAGGATGATATTTTCAATCAATTGATTTGTTCAAAACAGATTATTAAAAAATGCTTAGAATTCCACGATGATATTGTATAATCAATAACTAATCGGTTAATATTTCAAAATTGGCATTTGAAACCCTTGGCTGGCACCCGTCTCCCGTCGCATGACGGTACAAATATGAAGATTATGCGGAAAGAAAAGGTCAGCAAGTAAACAAAAACTAAAACTTCAACACCTATGTCCGAAAAGTACAAGATATTCGAAGGCGATGAGGTCTATTTTGTTACATTCACAATAGTTGAATGGATTAAAGTACTTGTTAATTAAAGATGGATTATTCCGTCACGCGTCGGGAGAGTCGCGCCAGCCAAGGGCTCAAAGTCGCAACCCGGCAACCTTATAACGCTTCACCTGGGTGAGTTAGAAAAACTAAAGAATATCAAAAAAGCCATGCTTGAAAAAATATTTGTATGAGAAAAATGTCTGAATATAGATTTATTATCAAAACTTGCAATATGTGCAGGTTTTGATAATTATACGTACCTTTAGCGTATGAAAAAACTGATAGAACGAAAAGAATATCTGAATAAATTGGTTTCGTACAAGGACAAAGACATTATTAAAGTAATAACCGGTTTACGCCGTTCGGGTAAATCAACGCTGTTATCGTTATTTAGAAATCGTTTGTTAGAATCCGGGGTAATGCCCGAACAAACGCAATTATATAATTTCGAACTGCCCGAAAATTTTCTGAACAAAACGTGGGATACGCTCTATTTCGAGATCAAATCAAAGCTACAGGCTGGCAAGAAAAACTACATATTTCTTGATGAAATTCAGAATATTGCCGATTTCGAAAAATTGGTTGATGGTTTGTATGCCACCGAAAATGTGGACGTTTACATCACTGGCTCAAATGCTAACTTACTATCGGGCGAATTGGCTACCTTATTGAGCGGAAGGCATATTGAGATTTCTATTTTGCCATTTTCATTTACCGAATATTTGGAGTTCAGAGGTATTGATACCAACAATAAGTATTTGAATTATGAAGCCTTGTTTTATGATTATGTGAACGAAACATCCCTGCCTAAGGGCATTGAATTGCGGGAAGAGGGTTATGATAAAATTTACGAATATCTCGAAGCCTTATATGCCACTATCATAGAAAAAGACATAACACAACGTTATAAAATCAATGATAAACGGGCATTTAACAATGTTGTAAAATTTGTTGCAGCCCACATTGGCAGTCAGGTTTCGCCAAGTAGTATATCAAAAGCATTGCAAGCAGATAATCAAGGTATTCACCATGCAACGGTAGAGAAATTTATCGGGTATTTAGTCGAAAGTTTTGTTTTTTACTGTGTTCATCGTTTCGATATAAAAGGTAAAAAACAATTGGCCACACAAGAAAAATATTATCTCGTGGATGTTGGTTTGTTGAATGTACTTGTTGGCAGGGAAAGAACTGCAAACAGAGGACATATTCTTGAAAACGTTGTATATCTTGAGCTTTTAAGACGAGGATACAAAATATGGACAGGTACACTTCGTAATGTTGAAATTGATTTTACAGTTAAAAACCGCAACGGTGAAATTGAATATTATCAGGTATCGTGGGCTATTTCGACCACCGAAACCGAAATGCGCGAATTTACACCACTGGAAAAAGTAAACGACAATTACCCGAAATTTTTGCTTTCAACGGAATCGTTTCCGCAAAGCAGAGCCGGAATTGTTCATAAAAATGTATTTGAATGGTTGTTGGAAAAATAATAGGGACAAAGGAAGCCAATGCGAACCGGCCTCGAATCAGAAATTAACCGTTTTAATAAAATGATTTTTTACTTGGCTGGCGCGCGTCTCCCGACGCGTGACGGTACAAATATTTAGTTTATGCGGAAAGAAAAGGCCAGTAAGTAAACAAAAACTAAACCTTCAACACCTATGTCCCTGGCTGGCGCGCGTCTCCCTTGGCTGGCACCCGTCTCCCGCCTTAGATGAACATCTTTCACTTGATAAAAATAGTTATCATACACTTGATAAAAATAGTTATCATACACTTGCAATAAACCCCGAATAAAGGGGTATATTGCAAGCTAATTATAAAGATCCTGCTATGGATGATTCTATTAAACATACAAGTGATTATCTGAGAGTTCTTCGCAGTAATGGCAGATATGCTTTTACAACAGATAATCTTAAAGATGGCATCCCTAAATCGTTGAAAAATATAAGGAAAGATATTGACAGGCTTAGGGAAAAGGGTGAGATCATAAATATCCGGCGAGGCTTCTATACCATTATTCCTGATGAATACCAGAAAATGGGTGCAGTGCCGGTCGAGTTTTATGTGGACGAACTGATGAGATACCTGTCAAAAAAGTACTATGTCGGATTGTTAAGCGCTGCCATGTTCCATGGGGCAGCCCACCAGCAACCACAGGAGTTCTTTGTCATTTCCCAGGCTCCCAAACCGCGTAAAATTAAAAGTGCCAATACCCTGATAAACTTCTCCGAAAAAAAGAATTTCCCGGTCACGGCAATAGAACAAAAAAAGACTGATACAGGATATTTCAATATCTCAACACAGGAATTGACCTTTCTCGATCTTATCTATTTTGAACAGGCAGTGGGAGGTTTAAATAAGATCATCACCATATTACAGGAGCTGTCAGTTAATATAAACCTCACCAGGATGAAAGAGGCTGTAAAACTTGATTTCCCTCTCAGTACTTTTCAACGGGCAGGATATATAGCCGAAGTTGTGTTGCAGAATAGTAAATTGGCCGGTATTTTTGAAAACAGGTTGTCTGATTGCAATTTGCAGGCAGTATTGTTGAAATCATCAGGGGAAAAAACAGGCCTGCGAAACGGAAAGTGGAAAGTGATTATAAATACCCAAATTGAAAGCGACTTATGATTCCAAGAGCATACATTTTTGAATGGCAGGCAAATGTTCCCGCTCCCGCTCGAATCCTTCCGCGTGGTTAAATGATATTGTTTAAATGTGCTATATAAGCTGGGGGTCGGGACTATAGCGGAGAAAAAGGATTACTTAATTATATTATCGTTTTGAATTTATAAAACCACACGAAAGGATTACCTTCGGTGAGAGAGTTCGCGAGGGAGCGGTGCGGGAATTGCTTTCCATTATTAATGATGAAGGGGTAATTAAAAAAATCCCGTCAATTTTTAATGATAACTTTGCCGGCTGCTTTTCAAAGTTTTGGAGTTATGGATGAAAAGATCTGGAATAAGGATTTCATTTTACTGATATTGTCGAATTTCCTGATGTATATCACGTATTATGCTATACTTTCGGCCCTGCCTATATACCTGGTCAGCGATCTTCATGCCTCGAAACTGCAGGTAGGACTGGTTGTGGGAGCCTTCACCATCGCTTCGGTACTGTCGCGCCCGTTTACAGGTTTCACACTCGACAGGTTTGGCCGCCGTACCATCTTTTTATCGGCATTAATACTTTA
>JBBSBD010000365.1:0-5465 GCA_038251675.1 Chitinophagales bacterium
CCATTTTACACTTGTTCTATTAAAATAAAGTGTGTTTGATAAGAAAGAGTTCAAAGTAATTAAAGTGGTATCTACTAATTTATTATTAAACGGATTAAACTCAAATGAGCCCTTCGCGACATCTTTTTTATTTATCTGAAGCGCGGACGCTGTGCTAAACCTCCCCAAAAATTTTGTAAGTTTTCCAGAGGTTGTTGGATCTATTATTGATTTAGGATTGAGGGCCACACTGTAATTGAACTGGACATAATTTGCTTTTACATATTGGTTAGTCGGAGTAAAAACCCTAACCCATTTTTTTTGATCCTGGAACACAGCTACCTCAAATTCATTAAGCTGCGGAATACCATCGTTATTATAATCTATCCAGGTATAGTATCCTTGACCCGCGGGTACTTCAATGTAAGTGTATTCTCTTTTTTGCTCCTGCCCCGATCCGATTTCATATAAAAAACTTCCGTTTAAAAAACCTTTCCATTCATTCACGGCGTACTCAATTCTACCCAAGAGGCTCTCATCACTTTTTTGAGCAGTAACATTTTGATTCAATACATTCAGCTTCCGGTAAGTAGCGTTTAACTTAAATTGATGGTGTTCATTTTTTAAAAGCTCTGTAATGAAACTTACGTTCTGGCTTCTATCACCTGCAACAAGATTCTTTTGCAAAGGGTATTTGTCGCTCCTGGTAAAGTAGGTAACGCCCCACCTGTTTAATTTTTGTTCAGCCGATTTTATATAAACCTGCCACAAATCAAATGAAAAACTTTGGGCACTTAAGGTATCATTTATTTTATCGAGCTGCTTATTATGCTCCGCAGAAAATCCGCCGCCGATCTTTATATTTTTTAAAGACGCAAAGGTTCTTGAAAGATCAATCGATGGCCTTATGAAAGAGCCATTTTGAAGAGAACTATTTACTTTAGTGATGTAAAATTTATCAGCCAATTTCCATCCCTTTATATCCATAGCGTGCTCTATAGAATTGCGAATGCCATTATAATTATCGCTCCTTATATAATTGGTGAACTGGTATTTGAAATAATTATTTTGTTTATCACTTAATTGTGCAGATGCAGTAACCAGGTGCTCTGTAGCGATAGGCGCATCAAAGGGAAGGCTCCAGTCCCGGTTGAATTCAACATTACGCAATCTTTCAATAGGCTTAAAGCGGTCCTCAACAAATTCATACCCAACTTTAGTTTGCAATGTGAGGCCCTCTTTTGCTTTTTTAAATACATCTTGCTGTATTGAATATTCCAGCTTCGCCGCTACTCCATTATTCTCCTGCTTGTCCTTAGATGAAAAAGTGTTTACGTCGTAATTACTCAAAGCCATCTCAGCTTTTATGTAAGATTTTTCACTAAGAGCATATTGAGCGGCGGCAGTGATGATCTGTTGTTTTTTGGGAGTAACCAAAAGTATCACAGGTTCCCAATCTCCCTGTGGGACGCCATTTAACGGTCGTATCCACATAAAAACCCTCCCATTTGCATTGCCGGATAAAAGTGTGTAATTGCCTTTTTGAAAACCAACATTTGTAAATGAAAGATTATAAAGCTGGTCATCTTTGTTTACAGAATAAACATAGATGGAATCATTAATTCCGTTGTATGAGGTATCAATTTTTTTATACAAAATCTTATCTACCGAAAAAGTATCCAGCGTTGCATTGGGGTATCGGGCGCTGTCAATGTTATTCCCAATTTGAGAGAGGAATTGCTTTTGGTTGACATCAAGCGTTTGGTTTATCGCCGAGTTTTTTGCATCCGTATTTGAATATGCGCCAATGCTGAGCTTAAGTTTTTTATTTACATTAATTTCATCATTAGCATATAGCAACGAATTTAAAAAGTTCCTGTCGGAATATTCAAACTCGATCTGTATCCTGCTGTCTTTAGTTATTAGTCGCTTAGAGGTAAACGTTAGTTCGGCCGTATTATAGTTAATAATATAATCCTGGTCCTCCCCTCTTGTAAGCAATTGCCCGTCAATAAACACACGCTCCGTACCGGCAAGAACGGTAAAATACAATTCGCCATTGGCACCTGATAACCTGTATGGTCCCTGGTTACCTTCAAGCGGCTTAATTTCGTTTCTATTAAATTTCCCCTTAGCAATTGCACCGCTTACTAAAAGTGAATTGGTGGAGTTTTTGCCTATGCGGTTATCTGTAATGAAAGAAGCTCCTTGCAGTCGTTTATAGAAATTCAAAAAATAATTTTGGCTTTGCCGTATATCTATATCGCCAAAGTTTGCCTGCCATCCATGTTTTTTTATTTGCATAAATATCCTGTCAAAATCGCGAATATCCTGCGTGTTACCTTCCGGCTGTATGGGAATATTGTTATCGCTTATGGCCGCGGTAAGTTCAAGGCTGTCACCTATAAATCCATTCAGTTGTAAATTCAAAGTGGAGTTTACAACCGCATCCTGGTTATTACCAAATGAAATTCCCCGGCCAAAACTTCCATTATAGTTGAGATTGCCAAAATCTATGATTTTGTTTTGACCCTGGCTTCCCTTAAAAACAAATGGCTTTTCTGTGGCAAAATTAAAACGGACGCTATCGTAATTAAAATGGCGGGTAACAGCATTTAGCTTGAAGGGAAACACGCGATAGATAATTAAAACACTATCGGCCAAGGCGGAAGATTTCCAGGAGATAAGTGCATTTACATAATCAATTGCGTAACTACTGGTATCAACTCCTGGTAATATAACAGTGTTGGGTACCACGCTATTGGTATCAAGCCGAACCGGGTTAACTCTTGTAGATATAAACTTTTTGCGAAGGTTTGAATTTGGAGGCGGGCTTATTTGGGAAAATGCTTCCTGGAAAAGCAGCAGTAAAATAAAAACAAAATATATTCTGGCGGAATTCAATCAGTTCGGATTTTGTAATTATTAAAATTAGTGTTTATGATTGGAACTTGCAGTACACATCATAATGCTGATTTCTTTTATTACCATAAACGATTATCCTATTCAGTTCGTATTATCCGACAGTCCGCATTAATTTTAAAATTATCATGCTATGTGCCGCTATTGAAGTCATTTGCGAATATGTAATACATTTATTACTTTACGAAAATTTCCATTACTATGATGTTTTGAACCCAAACAACTGAATTTCTAAACACAGAAAATGATTTTAAATGTATGCAGCCAAACCATTTTTCCAAAGCTTTAATTTTAACCCTAATCATTGTATTTTCTTTTGCCTCATTTTGGGAATGGTACTGGCGCCATAAAGGGTACGGTATCGCTTATAACGACGATAAATATATATGGGCTGCAAAGCGAAAAGAAATCTATCAACCGGCAAATAGATCTACGGTTTTCATAGGGGCATCCCGGTCAAAATTTGATATCGATATCCCAACATGGGAAAAACTTACAGGCGAAGAGGCTATTCAACTTGCTTTCGTAGGGGTTACTCCGCGGCCCATTTTACATAATCTCGCAGCCGATGAAAACTTTAGAGGCAAAGTAGTTATTGGTGTTACAGAAGGAGTATTTTTTGCAATAGATAGTGTTCTTCGCGAAGCTTTTGCCAGGGAAGCTTTAGGATATTATTACAGTGAAACACCTGCTCAAATAGTGAGCACACAAATCGGCTTCTTATTAGAATCAAAGTTGGTTTTTCTGGAAGAAGGCAAATTTGGGTTAACTGAGCTGCTAAAAGACATACGTTTGCGCGGCCGTAAGGGAACACCCAACAGGCCTCCGCTTCCTAAAGAATTTTATGTTTCAAGCTATCAGCGCCAAAGCCTGATGACGCCCATGTTTATAGCCAATCCACAATTGCAGAACAAAAAAAAACAGGCATGGACAAGAGGAGTATTGGCAGCGCACATAGCACCAATAAAGGGAGACACGTTGCGGGCATATCTGCAGGAAATAAAAAACTGCATCGATAAAATCAGATCACGGGGAGGAATGGTTGTTTTTATCCGGCCTCCATCTGATGGAATTATGCTGGCAAAAGAGAATACCGATTATCCTCGTAAAGAATATTGGGACCGGCTAATAAAGTTTACAGAAACACCGGGGTATTATTATTCAGATTATCCATCAATGGCAAATTTGATGTGTGTAGAGGAATCGCATCTTTCGCCCAATAATGCGGTGATATACACTGAAGCCCTTATTAATATTTTAAAGACACAGAAAGGGTGGACTTTCCCACAATCTTATTCTTCTAATCTTAAGCCATAACTGCTGCAATAATGGTTTTCAACTCCTACACTTTCTTTGCCTTTTTTATCATTATGCTTATTCTGCATAACCTTCCTTTTTCCTGGAAGGTAAAAAAGGTAAACTTATTGATTGGCAGTTATATTTTTTATGCTGCATGGAATCCACCTTTTATTTTATTACTATGGCTCTCAACCGTTGTAGATTTTTTTGTAGGCCGTGCACTCTATAGAGAGAAAAATAGGCATAAGAAAAAACTCCTGCTCGTCATTAGTCTTATCGGAAATCTCGGAATGCTTTGTTTTTTTAAGTATGGCGCTTTTCTTTTAGAAAATTTTGTGTCACTCGTTAATGTGCTGGGTATAAATTTTCATCCGGCAGAGCCAAATATTATTTTACCTGCGGGAATTTCGTTTTACACTTTTACCACTTTATGCTACACAATTGATATGTATAAAAAGAAAAGTGAACCCGTAAAATCAATGCTCGACTTTTCTTTATTTGTTACTTTCTTTCCGCATCTTGTGGCGGGGCCCATTGTTCGCCCTCATCAATTAGTTCCCCAATTTGAAACTCCCCACAAGGCAACCCGGCTTCAACTGCTACAGGGGTTATTCCTGCTTTCGCTGGGATTATTTATGAAAATTGTTGTTGCCGATACACTTCTTGCGGATTCAGCTAACGAAGTTTTTGCATTTTCCAGGCCCATGCAAGCCCTCGATGCGTGGATGGGTGTGCTTGCTTTTTCCGGTCAAATATTTTTTGATTTTGCAGGTTACTCAACTTGCGCAATAGCTGTGGCAATGTGCCTTGGTTTCATCTTACCTGAAAATTTCCGCTATCCTTATGCTGCAATTGGCTTCACTGATTTCTGGCGCAGATGGCATATTACTCTATCATCATGGCTTCGCGATTATTTATACATACCATTGGGAGGAAATAGAAAGTCAGAAATAAGGACCTACATCAATTTAATGATCACTATGTTATTAGGAGGTCTTTGGCACGGAGCGTCCTGGACGTTCGTAGTTTGGGGAGCTTTGCATGGGATTTATCTTTGCGCCGAAAAACTTATTAGAAAATGGCTGGATACTTCGAACAAAATAGGACAACGCTTAAACATAAGCCAGTCTTCTTTTGTTCCATCATTTTTTAAAAATGAGAATTTTAAAAATTTCACCCTTGCTATGCTCACATTTTTCCTGGTGAACGTAACCTGGGTGTTTTTCAGGGCTGCTGATTTCTCAACCGCATGGCGAATGTTAGTA
>JBBSBD010000366.1:0-5454 GCA_038251675.1 Chitinophagales bacterium
CATTGATTTTATAGTTAATCCTAAAATTTATTTTTTCAAAAATTCATTTATTTTTTCTTCATCTTCCATTACTTCCATCTCAAGATCATAAGCACGCATTTCTCCCGGTTTTAGAAAAATTAACTCTTGATCCTGTCTCGCTTTGGCTTGCCCGATAGGCGGATTAGTACCGGGTTCAAGACCGGTAACATATTCATCTTTGCCCCAATGTTGCCAATTCGTTAACCACGGTAATTGTTTTTTATTAAACCGCAAAGCCAGTGCAATTCCTATCTGAGAATTGTATAATCCGCAGACACATTTGCCCATCTTGTCAGGTGCAGCATTTATGAAAGCGACAGCTTCCCCTGTGCCGCTATGTTCTTTTAATGGTGGAGGGCATTTTCGGAAGTTATATCCTTCTCTGAAAATTTTATTATTTATCCCGCCCTCCCGTGATTGCCATTCGCCCTTCCAAATTATATCAGTTCCTTCGTCAACCAGTGGCCATCCAAAATTGAAATGATATAAAATCATGTGGGGGGCAGGGACATTCCCAAGGTTGGTAACTTCATCATGAATGCGAATGGACGCCTGTCCAATTGTTGCAGATATTGTTCTTCTCAATTCGAAGCCCGGTCCAAATATTTTCGTTTGTTTAATTTTACCCGTAATACTCATATCCATTTTTCCTCTCGCTGGATCTGGTTGAATGATTGATTCAATTTCAGCAGGAATATTACTGATCAATCCGTGGATTCCACGCTCACCATATTCGTCTTTCTCTGGTCCGCCCACGTGATCAAGTCCACAGGTCATAAGTAATCCTCCTCCAAATGTTCTCAACCAATCCAGTCCTTTATCAGAAAATGGTTGCGGGCCTGTAATTCCTAACTGATTTATCCATGCGAGACTATGGCGATTATAAAAAGCATCAGCAATATCCATAGCACGGTCTATTACCACTTTGTAGCGCAAGCCTGTTCCTGTATTTATCCAGGCAATGCGATTGCCCCGGCCCAAACCATTGTCCAGCACGGAAGTTTCAATTCCACCTAACTGCGCAGGATTGGATATTTTATCTTTCCAGTTTGGTGGTAAATTTATTTCTTGACTGTCTGAACTATGATTCATCTGATTTTTTGAAAGACTATGATTTTGTCTGTTTGTCTGAACTATGATTTGTTTGCTCTTTTGATAGACTATGATTATATGTTGTTCTCTATCATAGTTTTCATTTGATCACTTAAATCATAATTCAAGCCTATTTCTTTTTATTTACAAAAATCGTATCAGTTTTATTTCCGCCCGATTTAAGGTACGCCAGGAGGTCTTTTAACTCATCCGGGTTTAAGCGGTTAATCAAGCCCGGAAGCATGGGTGAAACCTCAGAAACCCGGGTACGGGAAACATCTTTCTTAAGGACTTCCCTGGTTATTTGCGGTGCAAATGGATTTTGTGAAATAACATATTTGTCATTATCCTGGCTAATCAACCTGCCTAATACCGAACCACCTTCCTTAAGATAAAAAACCGTGGCGCCATACTGATCAGAAATTGTTTTGTTGGGATCAATGATGGCCTCAAGCATATCATGATAAGAAAAGCGTGTGCCCAATTGAGTTAAATCCGGGCCGGCCACGCCTCCTTCACCGTTCATTGTATGACATGAGATACAGAGTGAAGCCGTGAACATTGCTTTGCCTTGTTCGAAATTCCGATGGGTAATACCACTATCGGCAATGGCAGTTGCTTCTTGTAATTCCCAGTTTCTTCCCGGGCCTTTAGGCTGTTGCACTGCATCCACCACGTAAATGCCGCCTTTGGCAACTAAAGAATCTCCGGAAATTTTATTAAAATAAGCGAGCCTGTCTTTAGGCACATTTGCCAAAGCATTTTTACGGGCAAGGTTGATAAAGCCAATAAAGCTATGTCCCCCCTTAAATTTAAAAGCGCCGGAAAACCATTGGAAATATTTTTCCCTTAATTCAGGCGTCCAGCCGGTTTTCACCTGGCTTAATACGTTTGCATAAAATGTTTGTTGTTGGGGCGGAAGTTTTGAGAGCGTACCTGCTATATCCATACCATACTGCGGATTTCGAAGAATAAGATCCGACGATTGGCTAAGCGTATTTTGATTGGTATCATCGTCTTTGGCAGTAGATAGCAGGGCAACAGTTTTTTGAATAGCTTCAGGTGATTCAATAAAAACCAATACCTTACTCAGTTCCCGGTTTAACTCGTTGGTTGCGGCAGGATAGTGAGGATTAAGATAGGCTGCCAATTGCGTTTTTACGTTATCACCAGGTAATCCCATGCGGGCTAATATCAATTCAAATGCCCGTAAAAAATCTATTTGTTGCGATTCGGAGAGCTGCGCATAATCGACAGTCATTAATGACTTTAAAGCAGTATCTTTTAAACTAACATCCCCTTGTCTTGCGATTGCGATAATTGCTTCGGTAAGTGTTACAGGATCTTTTTCATTTAGGGCCTTTTGCTGCCATTGGCTCACCGGCTGATTCTCTATAGCAATCCTTGCGGCAAAGCGAATAAATCTATCTGCGTGCTTTAAATAAGGCCACGCAAAATCTATCGCCGAAGAATTGGGTGTTCCATGATATTCTTCAAGCTTTCTGCGAATCTTTTGTTCCTCGTTAAGTTGCACCTCAGCCAAAGCCCCGGTGTTTTCTGTATTATCTCCATAGTAAACGCGGTAAAGATGCGAGTCGAGCCTGCGGCCACCGGTAAGAAAATACAGTGCGCCATCCGGGCCAATCAAACCATCAGTTAGCGGTAAGGGGGAGCCAGAAACAAATTCTTCACCTTTGGCTTTATAGGAAGATCCGTCCGGCTCAAGTTGTATAGCGTAGATAATTCCAAAACTCCAGTCGAAGGCAAATAAAGACTTTCGGTATTTTTCCGGGAACCGGGCTGTGTGCCCGCTAAAGAAACTTGTGGGAGAACCTTGACCTACATTTATAACCGGGGGCAAATTGTCAGGAAAAGAAGGAGACCATTTGTCGGTACCGGGACGCCAACCAAACTCGCTGCCACTGGTAACGTGACAAATACGGGTAGGACGATACCATGGAAGTCCGAAGTCCCACTCCATATCTGAATCGTACGTGAACATATCACCGGCATCATTAAAGGTGAGGTCAAATGGATTGCGAAAACCCGAGCTTATAAGTTCCCACTTACTTCCTACCGAATCAGTATGCGCAATCCATCCGCCATGCGTATTAACCGTGTTATCGTGACCATTAGGATCCCTGATCAATGGCATCAGGTTATCAATTTCTCTTTTGGCAGGAGGAGATTTATAATTTTCGACATCGGGGATCTTTGTAAAATTTCCAGCTATGACATAAAGCGATTTTTTATCTGGTGAGAGAACTACATTATGCGGCCCATGTTCTCCTTCGCCATCCAGTGATTTTAATAAAGTGATTTTGTCATATTCATCGTCGTTATTCGTATCCTGAACGCGATATAATCCGCTTTTTCTCTTCAGGCTTGTATCACCTTCATCATTCACTACTACATAAAGACTGTTAAACGCATATAATAAGCCGTGTGCATAGCCTATCTCCAGTTTACCTGAATCGCCGGCAATTTTAACGTCGAGCTTTTCAACTTTTATTTTTTCTTTAACTGTATCATAACCTATCGGGGGAATTGTGGTACGGTATAAACTTCCATACTGGTCGCAGGTGATCATCCGCCCTTTGTTGTCAAAGGTCATAGCAACCCATGATCCCTGGTCATTTTCACCAGGGCTATATAAATGCTCGGCGTGAAAGCCTGGCTGCACTTTCAGCTTTGCCACTTTCGGATCTAATTCAATTTCATCTTTTTCTGTGACTGGTTGTTTGCAGGATACTCCTGAAATAATAACTAATAATACAAGCACTAATTTCAAAGGGCTGTTCTGGCCAATATTCATGTTAGGATATTTTTTTAAAGCGTGACAAATACAAAGCAATTACTAAAATGACTAAGTTAAGTTTTATCGATCTTAAATAGCGATACATTTTTAATTAAACTTTTAAATTAATAAATCAATTCAAAAATTTAACCGTAATAATCTTTTGCGGCGACCGAGCCATGCAAACAATCTATTTATTTTCCCTAAGGAATGCAACGAGGTCTGCCATTTGTTGTTTATCTATTTTCTTTTCAAAACCAACGGGCATCGCTGATACCCCCATTGTCTTTAGCGATTTAATATTCTGTCGTGCTACCGTCGTTTTAACCCCACCTTCCTTGCTTAAAATAATGGCGTTCGGGGTCTCCGTCGCAATAACTCCTTGCACAGAGGTTCCATTATTCAGAGCAACATCCCACATGTCGTAACCATGAGAAATGGAAATATTTGGATCAAGAATATTGATCATAATACCTTCCGCGGTCCAGTTATGAACGGTGCCCAGATCGGGTCCGAATGCCACACCCAATTTGCCTCTAACCTGGTGGCAAATGACACAATTGATTTGAAATACTTTTTTACCTTTTGCGGGATCTCCGTTTAAATTGAGCGCAACCTCATAATCTTGTATTACTGATTTTCGATCTTCATCTTTAGTTGTTAGCAGTGTCCTGGCTTGCTCTTTAAGTGAATCGGGTATATCCCGCATCAGGATAACCGTTCTTGACCAGCCTAATGCTTCCTTTTGAACCGTACCTTTTTTTATAGCATCCAGCAATAAAGTGATCCGGTGCACATTGAAAGGTTCATCGACAAAAGTATTCAGCGCCGTCTCTCTTATCCCCGGTGTCAAAGCAGTCCATCGATTCAGGATAAATGATGAAACTTCTGAGTCGGGTATTGAGCTCAAAGCCTGTAATGCAGCAATCTGAACATTTAAAGGTATTTCCGGCCTAATAAGATTTTCGAGGAATGATACAAAAGGTTTAGGATTTTGTAAAGCAAGCAAATGAATTGCCTCAGATCTTTTTTCTGAGGATATTGTATCATTTTCTGCAACCAGCTTTGCGTGTTGCATAAGATCCTGTGCCTGGCTGCCACCCGGAAGTCCGATCACCTGTAGCACGTGCCGGGCACTTTCCCTGATAGCAACATTGTTGTGATTAAAACAGGTATTTATTATCAGACCCTGCTCTCCGCGTATTCCGTCGGGCAAAGATTTTCTGCTTTTGAGTCCGTCTGCTATACCTTCCAATAACGGAGCCTGCCATGTTTCTTCTCCTGCCGTAGCTGGCTTAATTGCTTTTAAAAGAAAAGTATGAATAGTGTTTGTATTTTGACTTGCGCCTATCATAACCGCCAATCGTTTTACAAGCGATCCGTATGCAGGAATACCAGCATTGTACTTTGAAAGAATGGCATTCATCATGGACACACTTTGTGAAGAAGAAGCACTGAGTGCTGCAATCTGCACCCAATTATCATTAATGTCTTTAAACAAAAGTTTCTCTCTTACATCATTTACTTCGGGTGTATTGATGGAG
>JBBSBD010000367.1:0-5447 GCA_038251675.1 Chitinophagales bacterium
CTATAAAGTATTTGCAATCGGAGGATATATGATAAAAAATGGCAACCAAAAAATACTCAAACTCTCGCTCACAATGAAACGAAGAGAATGGTTTACAGGTCTATGGAATTGCAATAAAACTTTTGAATTATCTGTAGCTGCAAAATCCTAATGACTTTTTTGGGATTAATAGAAGCCCGGGCTTAATCCCAAGTATTTTTATTGAGGTATTTTCAAGGATTTAGTGTAAAAACAAAAAGGGGCCGGATAAAAATCCACCCCTGTTATAATCCAATATCCTATGAAAAACCGAGTTTGAAGCCTTTACAGCCTCTTAATATTTTAATGGCCTTCGCCGTTTATTTTAAATACAAATAGTTTTCAAAAATTAATAGTCGTTATACTTTCTTTGAAAGTTGCATGTGTTGATAATTAGGAAATAAAAAAAAGGGGCCGAATGAAAATTCACCCCTGTTATAATCCAATATCCTATGAAAAACCGAGTTTGAAACTGCGATTACAGTTCCTTATAATTTGAATATCTTTTACCATGTTGATTTAAATGTTGACTTATATACAATATAATTTTGAGTTTTATATGCCCCTTCTCCAAAAAACTTTAAAATCGGTTCTATCTCTTTCGGCTCTAAAAACCCAGGTATCGATATAGGCTCTGAATGCGCATCAGGTATAATTATTGTCGCTGGAAACCCAACTTGACCTGAGGTGGCATACAATGCAAAATCATTTATTTTATCGTTATTATTGTAGTTGTATGATTTTTCTTTCCAGTAAACAATTTCTTTAGACTCGGCATTAAGCTTTACAGGATAAAAATGCTCACTTATGTAAGCAATAACCTGGGAATTATTATAGGTTTTTTTGTCCATCACTTTGCACCAATAACACCAATCAGTGTATAAATCGATAAGAACCGGCTTAGATTCGGTACTCATTTGTGCTGAAAGTTCCTTCATATCCAACCAATCAAGTTTTTCACGGTGAGTTGGATTAACTTTGGCTGAAGTTAGAATGATCAGGCAGGCAGCTAAGGTAATTTTCATGTTTTTTGCCATAGGTATTTACATAAACGTACGCAAAGGGATATTATTGGGTTTGTGTGGAGAATAAAATTTAATATTTTTCTGAGTTCATTTTAAAACTTTATTAAAGTCTAATTATTTGAACAATGCATAAAATTATCGTTGCAATAACGGGTGCCAGTGGCTCTATTTATGCCCAATTGTTATTAGATAAACTCTTTTTAATCAAGGATCAGTGGTCTCAACTCGGTATTGTTATCACGGACAATGCCAAAATTGTTTGGCAAACTGAACTTCAAAATGAACGGTATAAACATTATGATGCAGCGTATTATTCAAAGAATGATTTTATGGCTCCCTTTGCGTCCGGATCGGGAGATTACGATATCATGATAATTGTTCCTTGCAGTATGGGAACCCTGGGACGCATCGCGACAGGCACTTCAAGTGATTTAATAACGAGAGCGGCAGACGTAATACTAAAAGAGAGGCGTAAACTTATATGCGTTATAAGAGACACTCCCTATAATCTCGTCCATATCAGAAATATGGAAACAGTTACCCTATCTGGTGGCATAATTTGCCCGGCCACGCCTTCGTTCTATAGCCAACCAAAGAACATTGAAGAAGTTTCTCTAACAGTAGTCGACAGGATTCTTGATCTCGCGGGTTTAGAAATTAATACTTTCAGGTGGGGCAAATAAAGTTCTTGACTATTATCAAAATACTTTACCAAATTCAAGTAAAAATTTACTTCAGATAAAATTAGAAAATTAGAAAATTGGCGAATACAATAGAAGCTATTTCTGCCCGTTTGTAGTCTATAAATCATAAAAGAACTTAACCCGTGTTTATTAAAATAAAAAAATTGCTTTGCCGAAGGCTTTTTTACATAATAATATTCAACGCTATTTCGAATATCTCCTTTTGCCAGACTTTAAAGAACAGTAGTTTAGATAAAAATGATGCGATTAACATAACTACATTGCAAAATATTCAGTTTGGGGCGTTTTCCCAGGGTGCTTCCGGAGGTTCAGTTATCATAAGCGCCGATGGTTTAAGATCAGCAACCGGTAGCGTAATTCCACTAAATTTTGGCAATATTTATTCTCAGGCAATATTTGAAATAGACGCGCCGTTAGGATCAGTAGTTTCTTTGTTGGATGGGCAAAATTCAGTACTTACGGGCAGTAATGGGGGTAGTATGACGTTGCAAATAGATAATTCTATCCCAGCTAGTCCATTTTATACAACTGTAGACCCGCCAGCAAAAACACAGGTAAGTGTTGGGGCCACGCTAACCGTCGGAAATTCATCTTTATCACCTCCAGGTAGTTATACTGGAAATTTTTATGTTTTATTTCTTGTAGAATAGTAAAAAAATATCCATCTCAATATCCAATCCCTAAAAAAACCTTACAGTGACAACCCCCTATTCCTTCTTTATTTTCTTGTGTAGAAGGTTTATCTCAAAAGGCGCCGCGATTTCGTTAATCTTATTGATGTTAACGGGTAAAGGGTATTGCCAGGTTGATAGCAGTTTCGAGCAAATCTCAATTACACTTATTACAAAAGATGTTGGCAACCTTGAGATACCAGCAATTATTCATGAAGAGCAAGTTTGGTTACCCGTAAAAATATTTTTTGATTTCCTGGGTATAAATAGCAATGTTGAACCGGGACTTGGATATATAAAAGGAACTTTCATTGACCCCAATTCTCCTTTTGCTATTGAAAGGGGTAATAATACGATTACGTATGAAAATGTAACGAATAAGCTCGATGTCGGGGGATTGATTTATTCCGATAATGACTTGTTTTTGAGAACCGACTACTTCACAAAACTTTTTGGCCTGGAATGTACTTTTAATTTTCGTTCTCTTTCCGTTAACCTTCATACAAATTTCGAATTGCCAGTTGTTAGGGAACAGCGACAAACTTTCATGCGGCAAAATTTATCGAAGTTAAAGGCGGAGAAAAAAGCCGATACTATTATTAAAAATAATTTCTCTGCATTTCATTTTGGTGCACTGGACTGGCAAATAAATTCACTGCAGGAAATAGGGGGCCGCACCAACACAAGGATTAATATAGATTTAGGTGGAATGGTAGCTGGCGGCGAAGCAAGTGCTTACTTTAATTATAATAACTTATTGCCATTCTCTTTAAAAAATCAAATATATAACTGGAAATATGTGGATAACCAAGGCGCCTTTTTTAAGCAGTTAAGCCTTGGGAGAATATTCACCCAATCGACATCATCTTTATATGCCCCGTTGAATGGAATTCAAATAACTAATAGACCTACTACCTATAGAAAATCCTTTGGCTCCTTCATCATCAGCAACAGCACCGAGCCCAACTGGATTGTAGAGCTTTACGTAAACAATGTATTAGTGGATTATACAAAAGCCGATGGTTCTGGCTTTTTTACTTTCGATGTACCGCTAGTATATGGAAGTTCGGCTATAAAATTTCGTTACTATGGTCCATGGGGTGAAGAAAGAACCAGTGAGGAAATCATAAATATCCCATATACTTTTTTGCCCGAAAGTCAATTTGAGTATTCGTTAACTGCGGGCATTTTATCAGATAATGAAAAGAGCAAATTTACAAGAGCAAATCTCAATTACGGATTAAACAGCAGGATTACGATTGGATCAGGGATAGAATATTTGTCTTCTGTTGAATCAGGAAGATTAATGCCATTTATTAATGCATCTGTAAGATTAAGAGCTGGTTTAATTTTGTCTGGAGAACATACCTATAATGTAGCGACAAAGGCAAACTTAAGTTATCGTTTCGCAAAAAAATTACAACTTGAGGTTAACTACACAAAATACAAACCAGGACAAGATGCAGTAAAGATTAATTACCTGGAAGAAAAAAAAGCAATCTTGTCGGTACCCTTCCGAAGTAAAAACTTTAATGGTTTTTCTCGTTTTACCTTAAGGAGGATTACACTTGGTGATGGCAAATTTACAAGCACCGAAATCTTACTTGGAGGTGTTGCAGCCGGAATAAATTGCAACCTTACAACAAATGCATTTTTTACCAATACGCCCATCATTTACAGTAAACTTTCGGCAACGTTTCGCTTGCCAAAAGGAATCAGGTTAACGCCACAAGCTCAGTATGCATACCATGAGAAAAGATTTGATCTTATAAGATCTGAGATAGAAAAACAAATACTCAACAAAGGCTTCTTAAATTTTTCTGTTGAAAGGAACATTCCGGCAAGAATCAATTCATATATTTTGGGTGTGAGGTACAATTTTTCATTTGCCCGCACCTCTTTTTACGCAAAGCAAAGCAATCATACTACTAGCCTATTACAATCCGCAAGCGGAGGCTTTATGTATGACGAGAATACAGGAAAAGCGTCAGTAAACAATATTAAGAATGTTGGAAGAAGTGGAATATTAATATTGCCTTTTCTGGATTACAACTGCAACGGTAAGCGTGATAATAATGAGCCAGATGTAAAAGGTCTAAATGCAAGAGTTGCCGGTATAAATATATTGAGAAATGAAGATGAATCTGCAATAAGAGTTACAGGGCTGGAAGCTCATTACAAATACTTTGTTGACCTGGATGAAAATAGCTTTGAAAATACATCCTGGAAAATTAAAAACAAAGTTATAGAAGTAGTAGCTGAGCCCAATCATTTCACCCGAATCGAAGTTCCGGTTGCAGTGGTTGGCGAGGTTTCAGGCACAGTATATATTAAAGGCAAAGCCGATAAGGAAGGGATTGGAAGAATAATAATTAATATTTACAATGACAGCAATCAATTGGTAGCCAAAACCCTTACCGAATATGATGGATATTTTAATTATTTGGGCCTTGCACCGGGTAAATACTCAGTGTCAGTTGACATATCACAATTAGCAAAAATAGATATGCAGACTAATACTCCTGAGATTCAATTTACTATACAATCAAAAAGGGAAGGAGACATTGTTGATGGGCTCGATTTAATAATTACTCCAATAGAAAAGGATTAGAAATTTATTTACCGGAAATTTAATTCTTTAGTTATCCATTATGCCATTATAATAATCATCTTATTTACGATTAAATCTTCAATTCTCTACAATAACTAATCGCGTATACCGTTTTTGAAAATAAATCAAATCTATATCAAAAATGAAAAAAATGAAAAAACTCTTCTCTGCTGCGGTTGTATGTATCGTAGCTTCCACAAGTTTAAATGCCCAAACCAGTGCATCGGCTACTGCATCTGCAACTATCGTTAGTCCAATTTCCATCGTTAAGGATGTTGATATGGACTTTGGTAATGTTTCAGTAAGTACACTTGCTGGTGGTATCGTTACATTAGACCCATCAGTATCAGGAACACGTACACCAAACGGAGGTGGAGGAGTATCTCTTCCCGCTGTTACAGGTACCGTTTCTGCTGCC